>JANTGD010000382.1 GCA_024763135.1 Thiotrichales bacterium
ATCGAGGGGCGTCGGCCGCTGAAATCGTTCGCCAGGCGATCGAGGCCTATGACCCGCATGGCGCAGTTGACATGGAGGCCCCTGAACTCATGGATCTAGTCCACCAGAGGCTCAAGGAGGCCATAACGGCTACCAAAAAGGCGAATAAAAAGGTCGCCAGCGCCCTCAAGTCTATCGGTGAGGATAAAACGTAATGGCAGGCTGGAAAGATATACTGATGGATGTACTCAAACTCACGGACGAGGTCAAACGACTTAATGACCAGACGGAAAAACTCGGCGACCGAACCATCGAGATCGATAAGCGGGTAGTCAGATTAGAGACCATGGTCGAGATGGCGCAAAAGCAGTCAGCAAGTAAGCGATTGGAATAAGCAGAACTAGTTTGCCAAGAAGTGACTATTCTGGATTCAAAACCGAATGTGCCAGAATCCTTTGGTAATGAATGAATGCCGGATGCAATAAGGACTGGATGCTGCTTTCATTATCTGCCGCTTTTAGTCTGGCTGCGCCAAACACTAGCGACCCGCAAAAACAACACCCGGCTCCAGTTTCAATACCGGGCGAACGCTGATCACGGCAGCGGTAAGACTCACAATCATTACACCCAGGGCACCAAAGAATGGGGTAAACCACATCATGCGAAAAGGGAAGCCGACTGTTGCAACCATTTCTCCTATAATCGCGCACAACCCAAGTCCGATACCAGTACCCAGTAACGCACATATTCCGACCTGAACAAAAATCATGGTCAACAATAAGCGGCGTGATGCGCCCATCGCCTTAAGCACCGCATACTGTTTTAAGTTCTCATAAGTAAACATGTAGAGCATGACACCGGCCACACCAAACCCCACTGTCATGGCCAGAATTAGCATGGCCACCATATCCCCCACATCTTCGGAATTAATAAGATACCAGCGTACTGTATCTTCCTTGAATTCATCAGTTGTGCGAGCACGTAAGCCAGTCGTTTGTTGAATACGATGTGCCAACTGCTGTGCTGATATGCCGGGTTGTTTGGAAACCATGACGAAAGTTAATACATTGGATTCTGCCGGAAGAATACGGGTGGCATTCGAGTAGGTTGTGTAAATCAGTGGTCGAGGCGGAAATCTGGGGATGGTTTTCGATCGTCCGGCTACCACGATGCGATGACCATTCACTAATAGCTCATCCCCCGCCATTAACTCACGTGTTGGTGCATTAAGATGCACGCCATCATGTGGCCATTGATCTTCTTTCAACAGCGGGGTTTGCATTTTCCCACTGCTACCACCGGGGTCAACAATGACTGCATCGGGAGCCCGTAATACCTTAGGTGAGGTGCCATCTATTAAGATCGGTGCTCCTGCCAGTGTGGCATCGTCCACACCGATAACCTGGAATGATTGAAAGCGGCCATTGGGAAAACGAACATCTACATCACCTAGCGTCAAAGGCACGGCGTAACGTACGCCCTCCACGCCACGCACTCGCTCCAGTGCCGAGCCTGGCATGTTGGTTGTGAGTTCTACAGAATCGACAGCCGGATCCATGACCCATACATCGGCTGAGCTGTTCTCTGATACTAAAGAAAAACCGCGTGTCATGAAGCCCGCAAAATAAGAAGCCGCAAAAGTCACGAGGAAGGCGGTAAATGAAATACCCATCAGCAGACCAATATATTTGGCCCGGTCACCCATGAGCATTTTCAAAGCAATATAAAACATTGATGGTCTCGCTTCTCAATTATTATTTGCGGGTACCTCTAGAAACACATCTAATTGCTGCCCTATATGGATAGATTCATCGTTTGTTTCAAAGCTATAAATAACCTGTAAAACGCGAGTATCGGTGCGTTCCGTGCTTTGACCCGTTAATGAGGTTTTAGGAATAATTTGTGGCTCTGTATATTCATAACGCAGCGGTATTTTCAGTTCCGGGTGACCACGCACAAAAGCGACCGCGTTCATTCCAGGGTGAACACGTGAGGCATCATGCTCATCTACATCGACACGCAAATTCATCCTGTTATCGCCACCCAGCACTAGTAATGGAGGGGCGATACTACTTCCTTCAACGAATTCACCAAGACGCATTCTTAATTGCAGAACTTTGCCGGGCACGAGAGCGCGCACGGTATGACGTTCGATATCTACCTGAATCTGCTCAAGCTGTGTCCTGGCCAAGGTAAGTGCAGCTTCGGCCTGGGCGGTATCATCACGAAGAACTTCCAGATCCTGAACACTAATCGCATTGGGTGCGCGTTTGTTAAGCTGTTCAGCATGTGAAAGTAGATGCTTGGGTTTTTGCAATGCGGCGCTTGCTTGTTTTACCTTTGCAGTTGCTGTCAGAAGTTGGGCCTGAAGATCACGATCATCAATCTTGAACAAGGGGTCTCCGGCTCTCACACGGTCACCCACTTTTACATATATGTTCATCACAATGCCAGATACAGGGGTGCCGATGGAAATATTCCCGGTTGTGGCCTCAACTATACCCGCTCCCGCAACATAAGACTCAAAGGGCGGCTGGAACTGTAAAATACCCTGTGTCTTTACGCTTGGGGGCTTATTACCATAAAAAATTGCTGCAATCGCAATGCTGAGCCCGACAAGTGCCAGCAAAGGCAGAATGTAGGCGCGTTTCATAGTAATTGTTCCCCTTCTTTAGCAGTTCCCATATCAACGATTCTGCCATCATCCATACGAGCGACTCGATCCGCGAACTCCAGAATGCGATTATCATGAGTGACAATAATCAAGGTCCTGTCATGACTATGGGCAATATCACGAAGAAGACTCATCATCTCATGTCCGGTTTTGTGATCAAGACTACTGGTCGGTTCATCGCAGACAATCAGCTTTGGGTTGTGGACAAGAGCACGGGCGATCGCGACACGTTGTTGCTGCCCGCCGCTAAGCTGACCTGGCAAGGCATCGGATCGGGATGCCAATCCCACAGAATCAAGGGCGACTTGTGCCTGCTCTATTGCAGGCTTATAGGAAATACCTTTAATCAATAATGGCACAGCAATATTTTCTAATGCAGTCAATGCGGGCAACAGATTAAATACCTGAAATACAAAACCAATGGACTCTGACCGAAAATGATTCTTTTCATCATGATCAAGAGATATCAGGTCGTGACCAAGCACCTCACATTGTCCCTCATCCTGCTCCAGGATGGCCGAAATTATTGATATGAGCGTTGTCTTACCGCATCCTGACGGTCCGACAAGCATTAGTAACTCACCACGGCGCACATCAAGGTCGATGCCACGTAACGCAACTACCTTTGCAGGACCTGATCCATAGGTTTTGG
>JANTGD010000383.1 GCA_024763135.1 Thiotrichales bacterium
ATTTTGCTAAAAGACTGGGAATAGCTGGATCGGAAGCGGAATTGCCGGCTCGTTATGTCCTGTTTACAGATCTCTCAAGCCTTTACCGGGCTCCTGTAGCCACTGTTGTTCATGCGAATTGTCAGTAACACAACCATCGCGACCAGCATGATGGCAAAGCCAAGGAATGCATGGGGTGCAAGTCCGGGAATACCTTTCAATAGCAAGCCGTCATTGCCGCCCGGTATCAGGTAGCTTGCCATGCCCATCAATATGCCGCCCATAAGGCAGGCGAGAGCGGTGTGAGCCGACCAGGGCTGCACTTTGAAACTGCCGTTGCTGAAAGCGGCAAGTAGTCCACCGACAATCATCGCCAGCGTGGTACAGATTACAAGCATCGCTGGGCCGGCGTGGGTCGGGTCGAGAACATGCCGGGTAAAAGTGGCAAGTACCGCAGAGAAGTCCCAGCCCTTCAGAGTGGCGAACAACAGGCCACCACCAGCGCCGAGTATCACCATGATGACCGTCTTGTTAACCGGGCTGCGCAATAAAACGATAGAGAGTGCGGCGGTCGCCGCCAGCCAGCTTACGGCGGGCAGGCCGGGTTGGTGCGCGGGACTGACTTCGGTGATTGCTGGGGAAACATTGGCAATCGTGGTTTCAGCCAGCGCCACGCCCAGCACCATGCCGAGCAGAGTGGCCAGGTAGTTCGGATTGCCGCCGACCAGTTGCACGAAGGTACCGAATACACAGCCGCGGTTGACCCATGCGCCGAGGCCCAATAGCGCGCCGCCGGCCAGGGTGATCAACCATTGGTTGTGAGTACCGCTCAATGAGATCCATTGGGGCTGCCACCAGGCCAGTGGCACCACCACCAGCGCTGCCCATGCGGCGGCGCCGAGGAAGTCGAGTAATCGGTCGATACGCCGTTGCTCGACGATTTGCGGTGCCGCCGGGTAGGTACACAGGCCGCCGCGCTTCATAGCGAAGCCCGCGAAAAAGGCAGCGAGGGTGGCGGCAATCTCATATGTCATGGGTTTTCTCCGGTGATTCGGATTATGTCAATCGAGAGCTTCAGTTATAACGGGGCGTTGCGCCTTGCGCCAGTTTCAGCCGCGTCCAGACGTTCATATTGATAATGATCGCGACGATTTCCGCCAGTTGATTTTCACTGACGAGCGCCGCCAGGCTTTCATGAACCGCCTGGAAGCCGGAGGGTTTGCCATCCGTCAGGGCCTCACAATAGGCCAGCGCCGCACGTTCGGTCTCTGAATAGAGCTCGCCACACTCGCGCCAGCTTGCCAGAGCGTCGATACGGGCGGTTTCGATGCCCTGATCCTGCGCGGCTTTGCGGTGCAAAATCAGGCAATAGGCGCAGGCATTGATCTGCGCCACGCGCAGTCGCAAAAGTTGCGCGAGTTCCTGATCAATCGTCAGTTTGGCGGTGTAGCCGAAGGCTTGGGCCATATTTTTCGCATGGTCATGAAAGGAGGTCAGGTCCGGGTCGAAGCGGGTGTTGTCGAAAACGATGTCTGTCATCACTGGTTAATTCCTTTTTTGTGGTTCATTGAAGTTTTTTCCGAATTGCTTTCGTAGCAACGCCAACTTCGGGTCGATATGACGCTGGCAGAAAGGGCGTTCGGGATTGGAGCGATAGTAGTTGTGGTAACGCGGATCAGATGGCCGGAAATCCACCTGCGGCAACACCCGGGTGATCAGCGGTGTGTCGAAATCCTGCTGAGTCTGTTGCAGTGCGGCCTTGGCTCCTGCCGCGTTCGCGTCGTCGAAGACATAGACGGCACTGCGGTACTTGGCACGCAGTCCATGTGCGTTGGTTGCGCTGTGGGTATGCAGATGTACATCGACAAGAATGTGCAAACTAATTTGCATCGGATCGAAGTGCACGATCACTGCTTCCGACCAGTCGTCGTCAGGGGGCGTAGCACGGATGAATCCCTGTTCGACGTTTTCCACGCCGTGCAGGGATTGGAATACCGCCTCGGTGCACCAGTGGCAACCACCGCCGAAGCCGATGCGTTTCATCCATTGGACTCCGGTTTAACCGGCAGTTTCCAATCCGCACGCGGGTAATGGCAGGTATAGCCATGGGGTACCCGTTGCAGGTAGTCCTGGTGCTCGGGCTCCGCTTCCCAGAAGGTTGCCGCGGGTGTGACTTGGGTGACCACCGGGCCGGGCCACAGGCTGCTTGCCTCGACATCGCAGATGGTGGCCTCGGCGATCTCCCGTTGCGCGTCGGTGGTGTAAAAGATCTCCGAGCGATAGGACGAACCGGTGTCGTTGCCCTGCCGGTCTACGGTGGTCGGGTCGTGGATCTGGAAGAAGAATGCCAGCAGATCCCAAAACCGGTGATGTCCGGGTCAAAGGTGATTTCAATCGCCTCAGCATGACCTGGATGGTTACGATAAGTCGGGTGCTCGTTTGCACCGCCGGCATAGCCAACGCGGGTTTCCAGCACGCCCGGCAGCATGCGGATCAGCTCCTGCATGCCCCAGAAGCAGCCGCCTGCGAGAATTGCCTTTTCGGTTTTCATGAGGATTGCTCTCCGGTGATTTGTGGGATGTATTCGCCATAGCCTTCGGCTTCCAATTCCTCCAGTGGAATGAAACGCAGCGAGGCGGAGTTAATGCAATAGCGCAGGCCACCGCGTTCCTGCGGGCCATCGGGAAATACATGGCCGAGGTGGCTGTTGCCATTGGTGGAACGCACTTCGGTGCGGATCATGCCGTGACTGGCGTCGCGTAATTCGTTGACGAAACCCTCGTTTACCGGCTTGCTGAAGCTGGGCCAGCCGCAGCCGGAATCGAATTTATCGGCTGAAGTGAACAAGGGCTCGCCGGACACGATATCGACATACAAACCGGGCTCGTCATTGTGAAGATATTCACCCGTACCGGGGCGTTCCGTGCCATTTTCCTGGGTGACACGGTATTGTTCCTTGGTAAGCCGGGCAATGGTGTTGGGATCGGCCTTGTAGGTATTCATGTTCTACTCCTTCCTAACCATAACGCCTTTGATGTGCTCGGCGATGTTCTCGAGACACTGCGTTTTCGTGGCAATATCTTTTTTCGCTCGCGGCTTGCCACGCCCTGGGGTATGCAACTGGAGCCGACGATGGCGCCGCGTTTTCATATCGCCATGGAGGGGGATTGCGTGATCGGCGTTGGCGAGGGCAACCGTCAGGTACCACTGAAACACAGGGAGATTGCCGTGCTGCCTCATGGCGACATGCATTGGATCGCTGATCAGGAAAACCGGCCCCTGACGCCCAGCAAACAGGCAGGGGAAGCCTGTGAA
>JANTGD010000384.1 GCA_024763135.1 Thiotrichales bacterium
GATTCGGGATGCTCCCGGAGGGCGAGCCGGAAAGCGGCCATCCGGGGTGTTGCGCTCGCTTGAATTGGCGACGGCCAGTCCTGCGCTCGCGCGCCTAGCGGCTGACCGCTTTCCGGCTCGCTGTAGCCGCCAATATCGTGTTGACGATGTACTAGTACATCGTCTAGCTTAAACCTATATTCCGCAGTTGGATCACGAAAGTCCACGCAAGCCCTTGGCGCACCTGGCAAACCAGAAAAACCTCTCATCACCAACAAGGTGACCACGAGTTTTTCTGATTCACCAGGCACACCAATTGCTTACGCGTCTTTTTCGCGCCCAACTGCGGAATCTAGGTTAAAATGACGGATTCAGCGTTTTTGTGATGCTGCGCATCAAGGCGCAGTGCGCAGGCGCGGCATCACAGAAGCGCCCCAAGGGCTCTGCCGGAGCAGGCCATCTATTCCCGGAGAGGCTCCGAGTGCAGCCCGGCAAAGGCGCCAACGCCATTGGTAAAGCGCCAAAATCATTCTTTGCGGTAACGTCGGGCACAACTCGACGAATCGTCAGGCTTGGTTCCCCTGGAATACCTTCTATTCTCGGACAGTCTTCTGGGGTTCTGGGCAAAACAGGCATGGCGCTCTACAATCGCCAACTGACAAGCCCAACCAATACCGACCATTTGCTTATGACCGACACACCATCAGGCGCTAAGCCTATTCAATTCGACGCAGCCTCTCTCAATAGCCGAGAGGCCTATGAACAAGCATTGCGGGAAGCGCTGGCCCATTTCCAGTCGCTGCCTCCGAAAGCCAGTGAGGTCGATCGGGCTCGCGTCAATCTAGATATCGCACAGGCGCGAACAGGCCTCGGTGAGACAGAACAGGCCTGGGAACTGGCTCGGCACGCTTTCGATGTTTTTATTCAAGCAGAAGCGTGGCAAGACGCTGTCGAAGCTTGCGAGGTGATGTATCAAACAGGCGAACCGGCTGCGGCAGTTGCCTTGTCACATGGTGTGTGGCTCGGCGTTACCTATCCCATTGCGCCACAGACAACCATCACCATGCTCAATTATATTATTGATGAAACCCCAGAAAAGTCTGATGGCGCGGCGGTGGCAGCCGCCGCCGCACACTATATTGCGAGCATTCGCGCAAGCGATGAAGACGTTGAAGATTTAACGTTTTTGACCCGCAATATGCTAGCGCGCGTTGCAGAACGACATTCGGCGGTTACGACCCAGGATCAATTGGACAGCTGGATGGTAAAACTGGAGCTGCGTGACCCAGCGGTTTTCCTCCCACGCATGGGCAAGGTACTGGATATCATTGTGATGGATCAGTGGTGGATCGATCGCGATGCACTACGGTCCCGGCTGCCTGTCAATTGAGCGGGCGCCGCCCGGAAAGAGCGCAGCGCGTCGCAACCCAACCACGCCGCAGTTTTGCGACAAATTCATCAAGCGATTGGGTTGTCTTCACTCTGCTCATCAAGAACTGCTTCTTTGAGCAACCCTTTGGTCCAGCTCTCCATCGCCGAATTGGCGACCGGCATGGGCGCTTCGATAAAACTAATCACAAACCGATCCGCGTATTCCGCCACGCCAATCGAGCGTGGCCGCGCAGCGAGCAGGCAAGCATCCACCAAACTCAAGCCGAAACAAAACACCACATCCATCGCCCCGTGTAATTGCGCATCGATATTGGCTTCCTGGAGTGATTTGGAATGCGCGTAATGGTCAAAAACAGCCACAAACGCCGCCAAGGGATGCGCCTCAATACTCCGTTTGAAATAGGCAACAATTTCGTCGAGTGTCGCGTATTTAACTTCGGACTTTTGAATTTCCAAAGAATAGACGGGGAATTTCTCGATATGAATCTTTTGCTTCATCGGGACGCTACACCGGCCATCTGGTTAAGAACATGAGGCCGAAGCCTAGGCCGGTATTCACGCAGAGACAATGCGGAATATCAATTTAGGAAACCGGAGAGGACTGTATGAATAGGCAGTCGGAAAAGGCACAGGTGGGTACAAAACAAGAAATAATCGGCTAAAAAGCGTGTAGTCTGAACTTATTTTTAATACAGGATTGGACCGCCTGACTCTTTGTCAACGGCCTGTTAAACTGTCGCGATCCGCGTCAGATTGGGCACATCACACAGAAAGCGCGACGGTTTACCTTCGACTTCAACCAGTAAGCCCTGGCGTTTGAACTCAGCAATCACGCGACTGGCCGTCTCGGTCGTAATACCGAGGATCGCCCCGATGTCTTCGCGGCTGAATGACGAACAGGAGTCGTTTTCTTCTGCTTCGGTCAGGCGAATCAGCAATCGCGCAACGCGCTGCTTGGCAGTCCCCGTTGAGAGTTGTGTAACAAAGGCATCTGCTTCCTTCAAAGCCCGCTGCCAGCGTGCCATGAGATCATGGTGTATGCGTTCGTTGGTACGCGAGAGTTCGCGTACAGAATGCACCGGATAACGGCAAACTTCTGTATTTTCCAGGGCCACCGCATCATGCTGGTATAGGTCTTCGACCATCGCTTCAATGCCCGCCAAATCAGCGGCACGCAGCAACCTGACAATTCGTTGCGTCCCGTCTGGAAGGTATTGCACCAGCTTGAGCATGCCTTTTCTGACTGTATACAGATATTCGCCTTGGCCCCCGGTACTATAAAGGGACTCGCCGCGCTCGATGGCAAACGTCTCGACATGCTTTTGGATTTCTGACAACGCTACTTCCGGGAGCACTGAAAACAAGGAAGCATCCCCCAGGGGACAGCTCCTACAACTGGGGACTTCACCGATTGTGTCTGACTGGCATTGGCGTCTCAAATGCTCACCTCATTGATGAAAACGCAGAATCTGGGTTGTTTCTATACCTAGCAATCACCCCAGATAGTGATAATCTAGTTTACATCTGATCTGGGCTGCATTCTAACCCGCACCCATCCAACAGTGCACCTTTTAAGGCTATTCAACGCGATAAACACCAAACCGTTTACACTGCCATTTGAACTAAAAATTATCTAAGCCAATGCCCCGACAATACGAACAACCATCAAAACCCTGATAAACAGCTCTGAAATGAAATCATCTAGCGAGAAAAACCGCTGTTTCTGAGACTCTATCCATGTTTTTCGGCAGATCCTGTACCACACTCATTCAACCTAAAAACCTCAGTTGGATCACAAAAATCCACGCAAGCTCTTGGTGCACCTCGCAAATCAGAAAAACCTCTCATCACCAATAAGGTGACCACGAGTTTTTCCGATTCACCATGCACACCAATATCTTACGCGTCTTTTTTGCGCCCAAC
>JANTGD010000385.1 GCA_024763135.1 Thiotrichales bacterium
ATGCAACGTAGAACCTTTCTTAAAGGCAGCGTCGCAGCCAGCGCGGCCAGTGTCGCAGCAGCTGCCGGCCTGCTGACCCCTGCGGCGGTATTGGCTGAATGGCCGAAAGCCGCTTTCGAAGCCAAAGACATGAAAAGTGCCCTGACAGCGATTGCGGGCAGTGACACGACCGAACCCGGTGACATCACCGTGAAAGCCCCAGATATTGCGGAAAACGGCGCTGTGGTACCGATTACCGTTTCCACATCGATAGCGGGGGTAGAGTCCATCTCGCTGTTAGCCTCGAAAAACCCTGCCCCCCTGGTTGCAAGCTTCATTCTGGGCGAAGGCGCGGAGCCATTTGCGTCCACACGTATCAAGATGGGTGAAACGGGCGACGTTGTAGCGGTCGTAAAGGCCGGAGGCAAATTGTATTCAGCCAAGAAAGAGGTCAAGGTCACCATTGGTGGCTGTGGCGGTTAAACAGACGAGGAGAAGAGCATGGGAACAATCAAAGTAAGAGCCAAAGAGTCTGGCGGCGTCACAGCAGTCAAATGTCTGATCAGTCATCCGATGGAAGGCGGGCTGCGTAAGGACAAGAAGACAGGCAAAGTGATTCCGGCACATTTCATCACTGAATGTACAGCGGAAACAGGCGGTAAAACGGTGTTTACCGCGATGCTGAGCGGTGGTGTGTCCAAAAACCCGTATTTGTCCTTCAAATTCAAGGGTGCAGCCAAGGGCGACATGATCAAGATCAAGTGGGTCGACAACAAGGGCGGCTCCGACGAGACTGAAGCGAAAATCGCCTGACCAACTGCCGAAGAAACAACCATGCTTGCGCAGCTGGCCGATACCGCCGCTGCATGAGCACCGTACAAGTGGAGAGTTTTACATGAAAAAAATCCTAACCTGTGCAGCGGTCGCGTTAGCCATAGCCGTGCCCGTCACCAGTGTGCAGGCAACCCCCAGCGACGACTTGGAAGCATTCCGCGCTTACTTCAAGAAACGCTTCCCGGACGTACCTTTTAACGACTACATCAATGGTGTCTACGCAATCGATAAAGCATCCCGTGAGCAATGGATGGAAATCGAGGAATTCCCGCCCTATGAAATCAATGTTGAACAGGGCGAAACCATGTGGAACACCCCCTTCAAAAACGGCAAGACCTATGCGTCGTGTTTTGGTGACGATGTCGCCGCGATTAAAGCAAAGTATCCACACTTCGATGACAAAGGCGAAGTGGTTACCCTGGAAGGCGACATCAATGCCTGTCGGGTCGGCAATGGTGAAGAACCACTCAAATGGAAGAAAGGTAAAATCGCCGACCTGAGTGCCTTCATTGCCTATCAGGCTCGCGGCCAGATAATCAATGCACCCGAGCCAAAAACTGCTAAGGAATTAGCAAGTTATGAGGCAGGCAAGCATTTTTTCTATGCCAAGCGAGGGCAGCTCAATATGTCCTGCGCTGATTGCCATGTGTATTACTCTGGCAGAAAAGCGCGCGCTGACATCTTGAGCCCTGCGTTGGGTCATCCATCCCATTTTCCAGTTTATCGCTCCAAATGGGGTGGCCTGGGTACCCTCCATCGCCGTTATGCTGGCTGTAACAAATCCGTTCGTGCAAAGCCTTTTAAAGCACAAAGCGCCAATTACAACAACCTCGAATTCTACGAGACCTATATGAGCAACGGTCTGGAATGGAATGGTCCTGGCGCGCGCAAGTAGCACCGACGCCAAGTCTATGGTTGAAAGCCCGGTCTTGTACCGGGCTTTTTTTACTCAGCACACTTGTCTGTATAACCGACCCTCTGCGTGGTTCTCACGGCCGCTCGATCTCTCGCTCAGTACACTAAAAAATACATAGTCAGTTCCTTCATTGCGCTTCCTACGATACTCAGCTCGACTAATATCCGGGCATATTGAATAATTCTGTTTTCTATTTTCTCTAATGTAATCCCATGAAGGTATATCTTAAGGCACTGGGTTGTCGCCTCAACGAGGCTGAACTGGAGCAGTGGTCACAGACCTTCCAGTCTTGCGGATTTAGCATCACACAACAGGAGCGGCATGCGGATCTCATCGTGCTCAATACTTGTGCGGTGACACATGAAGCCAGCCGGAAGTCACGCTACTTAATCAAACGTTTGCATCGCGAGAATCCCCTCGCCAAGCTCGTTGTTACCGGTTGCCATGCCTCGCTGGAAGCGGACAAAGTGGCCGATGCGATGGGGGTCGATCTCGTCGTCACTAATGCGCACAAGGCCCGACTCCCAAAAATTGCGCAGGAAACGCTGGCATTACCTACAATGCCACTGAGTGCGACAGACCCGGAGGCTATTGCGTTGTATTCGCGAGGCCGGCATCGCGCCTTCATCAAAATTCAAGATGGTTGCCGCTATCGCTGCACCTATTGCATCGTTACCCGCGCACGTGGTGAAGAAGTATCTCGCCCGATGGCTGACATCATAACGGAAGTCAATCGATTCCACGCTGCCGGCATCCAAGAAATTGTCCTGACCGGCGTTCACGTGGGCGGTTACGGTAGCGACATTGAAACTAATTTATATGATCTAGTCCGCACATTACTGAGAGACACTGATATTCCCCGTATTCGCTACGCCTCAGTGGAACCTTGGGACCTGCCGGACTACTTTTTCGATCTGTTTGAAAATTCTCGGATCATGCCCCATATGCACCTGCCGTTGCAAAGCGGGAGCGATGTGATCCTGCGTAAAATGTCTCGCCGCTGCAAAACACAAGACTATGCACGCCTGGTGGACACCGCCCGCCGCCAGATCCCAGGCTTCAATGTCACTTCGGATATTATCGTAGGCTTCCCTGGAGAAACGGACGCCCTTTGGCAGGCTTCTCTGCAATTTATTCAAGAAATGGCTTTTGGAGATATCCATATTTTTCCCTACTCCCCACGTGCAGGCACCAAGGCCGCCTCCTTACCCAACCAACTGCCCAAATCCGTGAAACAGGCACGTGCGGGTGAATTGGCGGCACTCGCCAGCACTCTGCGGCACAATCATTTATCGAAACAGTTGAACACGAGACAGGCAGTACTCTGGGAAAAACCACAATCAACAGATCATCCGCACATCCGAAAATTTACCGGCTATACGCCCAATTTCACACGGGTAGAAATCAACGCCACAGAAGCCTTGGAGTATCAAGTGACAGGTGTGAACATTCACGCCATTCATCCCAATGGCCAAATATTGATCGCGGAGCCGTTATGAACGTAGAGCACGGTATCCACTTAGCCGCCGAGCAAGCCGTTGCCCGGCT
>JANTGD010000386.1 GCA_024763135.1 Thiotrichales bacterium
TCGACATGGAACAACCATGGCTTCGCAACAATGCCTTGTTCTGAACGCGTGGGTTTGCGCTGATATAGACAGTTTGGACTTGTCGGTGTACTAGGCTTTACTATGGATTGCCTTAGTAAGCAATCCCTTGCAATCAGTGTCGGCAAAATGTCGCGATAGGGTAAAAACGTGAAGCGTCTGATGATTTTCTGGCTATTTTTGCTTGCGGCATTGCCCGCGGGGGCAACACAGTTTCAGGTGGGTGACCGCGTGTGGATCGATTTATATGCCGAAAATCTGCGAGACGATGGATACGCTGTTGGGAAAGTGGCGGAAATCGAAACGGACGGTCGGCTGCGGGTACGCATCAGTCAGGTTGAGATGGGTAAGGGGCGAACGCTCTACGGAACCTGCCATCCCGGGGGAGGCAGCGCATTGGCCGGTGCGCAAATTCTCAACCCAGAACCTGAGCGGCTGCAGATCGAGAAAGTTTTTTCTCCAGAGGCGGTCAAGCCTTACCGCAAAGGGCGGGCTGAGTTTTTGGATCGGGAGAATCTCGCCACCCTCATTCAGCGGTGGATGTACGACAGTTACGGACTCTCCAGTGATTTATTACGTCGAATGGCCAAAAAAGCTGAAAATATGGCGATTCCGCATGCGGCGCTGGCATTCGAGATCATGGCTTATGTGGAAGATGCGCAGGGGGGAGGCCGTGGTTTTCCGGTACCTCTGGAGCAGCGCCTGAGTAAAACCTCGTGGGCGATGGAAAAGATTTATTGCAAGCTTAGAAGCGATCCGGATGCCTATGCTGAGTTGCTGCGGATACATAAGCGCCATAACCCCCAAATCAGTCAGCATCTGGCTGCCATGGTTACAGAAAAGTTTTTGCAGGAGGTACAGGAGGATATGCACGAACTCGAGACACGCTATCCCAGCTACGATATGGCTGCAGAGCAAATTGAAAATCTCCAATACATCCAACCGTATTTTCTGCAAATGCTCACCAAAAATGGCGCCCAGCCCTACCAGGGACAAACGCTCGATGCTTTGTTAAAAGCTGACACAGGGCCTTGGCCGCAGTTTCCTTAACTGCCTGATGTCCATTGGTTACTAAGATATAACTACTTAGCGAGTTGTCAAAAAATGAAGTCACGGCTCAGATTGGCATGAGATACGTCAGATCAAGGCGAAAATTGTGAGTTTAAAAAAGCCAATGATCATTTTTTTAACGCAGAGCAAGCGCATTTCAGGGGTTAGCGGAGTAGTCATTATCAAACTTCCCTATGAGTAAGGCGGTGGCAGTGCATGAGCGACCCAAATGATACCCAACAATTGACGCTGACCGGCAGCGAGCAAGAGGACCTGGATCCTGCGCATCTGGCGCGATTTCAATTTGAGCGGGCAGTCATACATCTGTCCCATTTCAAGCAAGGTCTCGTAGATTTTCTGGTTGCACCGAAACGCGTACTGGAGGTCAATTTTCCGATTGAACTCGATGATGGTTCGGTGAAGAACTTCAAGGGGTATCGGGTATTACACAATCGCGTGCTGGGGCCAGGCAAAGGCGGAATCCGCTATCACCCAGAGGTGAATCGAGAGGAGGTCATAGCACTTGCGACGTTAATGACCTGGAAATGTGCATTGATCGATGTGCCTTATGGTGGTGCCAAAGGCGGCGTGCGATGCGACACCAAACAATTGAGCCAGGTTGAACTGCGTAAGCTCACACGCCGCTTTATCACTGAGCTTGGCGATAATATTGGACCCAATACGGATATACCGGCACCAGATATGTATACCGATGAGCAAACCATGTCGTGGGTTTATGATACGTATGACATTCTCCATCCCGGGCGTAATAATCTTCCCGTGGTTACCGGTAAACCTCTGGACCTGGGAGGTTCTTTTGGGCGTAAAGAAGCCACCGGCCGGGGTGTCCTCTATGCGACCCAACGCTATTTGGAAAAAGATGGGGTTGCCGGATTACCGGAGATTTCAGGCGCTAGTGTTGTTATTCAGGGGTTTGGCGAGGTAGGAGGCACCGCAGCGCGGCTGTTTCAAAAGGAAGGGGCAAAGATTATCGCACTGAGCGATTCGCATGGGGGGATCTACAGCGAGGAGGGCATCGATCTGGAGGCTGCGCGGGAGTTTAAGCAAACTCACGGCATGTTGGTTGGATTGCCCAACACCACGACGATGACCAATGCCGACATGCTTGAATTACCTTGCGATATTCTCATACCCGCGGCACTGGGCAATCAGATCCATCGCCAAAATGCGTCCCGGATCCAAGCCCGTCTTTTAGTTGAGGCAGCCAATGGACCGACGACGGCTGCAGCGGATGATATTTTAAGCGAGCGCGGGATTCCCGTGCTGCCCGACATCCTCGTTAATTCTGGGGGTGTGACCGTCAGCTATTTTGAATGGGTGCAGAATATCGGCAATGAACGCTGGTCTTTGGCTGAGGTACGCCAAAAATTGCAAAAACGGATGTACACAGCCGTCGATACGACGCTGCATAGGTGGGATAAACTGCAAACGCCCGAACAACCGACACAAATCGAAGCCGCAGCGGATGAGACTGGGAGCTACAATGTACCGATCAACTTGCGTACGGCAGCGCTATGCGTTGCAATTTCCAGAGTCGCAAATGTTACCCTGGAACGGGGGATCTGGCCGTAAAGGATGAATCATATCGCCAGGACGCTATCAATCGTTACATCAGAGCCTGGGCAATAATTCCCTCGTTTTCCAAGGGTGCGGGTAGGGTGAGGCTTATGATTATGGATTGTCTTAGAATTATTGCCAGCCAACTGCTGCCAGCGCTCATCTCTATCAGGGGTGCGTCACCCTGCCGGTGTTTTGAGCCACGTGGCGTTGGTGACCGGTGTTCTGCTTGTCAACGCTAATGAGAGCGTTTGCTTCCAAAATTCGATGACACGCGGGTAGTGCGCATCACTGGGATGCAGCCCCAGGCGGAGTACCGGATTCTGCGCCCTTGTCAGCGTTTTCAACAGCGAGTGATTCCAGATATGCGATACCTGGCGTCGCCAGGGGCTGGGTGTGCTCCAAACCAGGCTCGGAGACTCGAATAAACGCTCATCACCCAGCCGGTACAAGCCTCAGCGGCTCGTGGTGTAACTCAGTGGTGTGTCTCGCAGCACGCACAGTGTCTGTGGACTTGCGAGCTAGTACACCGACAAGTCCAAACTGTCTATATCAGCGCAAACCCACGCGTTCAGAACAAGGCATTGTTGCGAAGCCATGGTTGTTCCATGTCGAG
>JANTGD010000387.1 GCA_024763135.1 Thiotrichales bacterium
TGGATCACAAAAGTCCACGCAAGCTCTTGGTGCACCTGGCAAATCAGAAAAACCTCTCATCACCAATAAGGTGACCACGAGTTTTTCCGATTCACCACGCACACCAATATCTTACGCGTCTTTTTTGCGCTCAACCGAGGTTTTTAGGTTGAAGGCGAGGGGATGATGGTGCAAGAACATTTGCAACGATTGATAGCAGTCGTTCCGCGTTGCTACATTGTGCCAAGAGACGTTATTTTCTTGCGCGATATTTTTATTCAGAATTCGCAAAATATAATTTTTTTCACTCGTTTGTAGGTGCTCATAAAAAAACCCGATGATAAACAATCACCGGGCTTTTAATTTTCCTTAGCGCTGAAAATTCGGAGACTACATATCCATGCGTACGCCGACTGTCCCGACGGTCTCTTTAAAATCCTGCATGCCAAGCAGGCTACGCACATCGATGAACGCCTGCACGCCACCTTTGAACACCGCCGACAAACCAAGTCCCACATTGAAATAGTCGCGATCGGGTTTATCCGTCACCAACAATAATAAATTCTGCCGTGGATCGGCCACATAGAATGTTTTGATTTCCCTTTCATCATTGCTGTATTCGTGCACCCATTCGGCCCGCGCCTGCGGCACCACTACGCCAAATGACGTACTGGAGACGGTATTCAACCTGAACCCCAGGGTGCTCGTGGCCGATTCCACTTCCTGATCCTCATATTTTAGATTCAAACCCGATGCGCCCGTTTCCGTAAAGCCATCAATATCGACTTTTAGGTATTGAGCTCTCAGATAAGGCGCATACGACAAGCTACCGCGATTCATTTCGCTGCCTGCGCCAAAGCTGAGCGCCACCTGGGTGCTGTCCGTATCACTCGCGGCGACGCGATCTGCACCATTATTATCCGGGTTGGTCGAATTGGAGGGGATTTTAATGACGCGATTCATGTCGTAACTGCCCGTCCCCAGGGTCAGCGTTGCATCGAAAAAGGCATTTTTCGAGTAGAATAGCCCATAAGTGGAGAGGCTTGTGACTTTCGATTCCAGGTCACCTCCTGATACCGTGGAGCTGGTATCAAAATCAGACTGACTGTCGTTGTACCCCAAGGCAAGCCCCAATACCGTGCCGGGATTCATTCTGTAATCCACACCACCGGTAATACCCACCGAGTCGACCGAAAAACCGTCTTCATCTGCCGTGGCATCCTTTTCTCCCGAACCAATGTCCGCATTGACGAAAAAGCCCCACTTATTTGATTTGCCTTCTCCTGCGTTACCGCCCGATTGCGGCCCCTCTTCGGTGTCTACAGCCGCATAAGTGACACCCGCACCATTGAGCTGCGCGGCGCTCAGCTGCAGGGTGGCGACGCGTGAAAGCAGATTCGCCATACGCTTACTGACACTAGCCATTTGGCTGGCAGACACTTCAGTGGCGATGGAACCGCTGGCCGCAACCTCCTCGCCCGCAATATTTTGCAAAGCGCCTTGCAATTCCCCCTCGGTTAAGTCCAGCGACTTTGCCGTAGCCCCCGGATCCCCCGTTACAGTACGTGCGGTATGGACCATTTCTCCACATTTATCAAACAGGTCCGCTTCGAGGTCATTGGCAGGTGGCGTCCCTTCCCTATCCGCAGCAATAAACTGTCCACATACCGTTTGCACCGCGTCTCCGGTTCTGATCTGGAGATCGCTGCTACCGACCTTGCCCAGCGTCGTTGTCGGCTCAACCGCAGACCATGCCGGCGCCGCAACGAATATCCCCGACAGGCAAAACGCATAAGCCAATGGTTTCAGGCGCCTGGGCGCACGATCTTTCAGCGTCCCGCTTGCCCCTTCGGGTTCGGCAATACACGTGCTCAGCTTCATATTCAAACTCCTCTGCGTGATAGATTGTTGATAGCTTTTCTTCAAACGATTTACGATAACTGAGGCCATTCGATGGCGCTCCTGATCACGCTGCAATGATCCCCATAACGCCCTGGGCGCTCTCAGCGCGCACGACAGTTTCTGCGTAATCGCGCGCTGCAGCGGCATTCGCATTTAGGCCGTGCGGTAGCGTAAGATCGGCAGCTGATCTATCAAGTTATAGACCCTGACAGACAATCCGACAAATTGTCGTCCGTACCTGACGCTTACAGAATTAGCGCGCGAGCACCGTTGCTATTCTTGCACTCCAGTGACGGGTGGACGATCCCAAGAATTTGGTAGAGACAAGCCGTTGTGCCGGAAAAAAACACGCTCTAAACCTTGTTCAACCCTGCTGCGTCAGATTCACCCACCGGCATAGACCAAGGATTGCGCCCCTGTGCTGTGATGGTCACAAATACGCCGACCAATGCGGGGCCCCACAGAAGAATTAACACAGCATCGTTTGCCTCACGGAAACGTTCTAAGCGATTCTAGTCGCTAAAGTAATAACGGCGATAAGGCAAACGGTGATTATCAACACAAAGCACGCAGAATATAGGTATAATTTATCACTTTATATTCAATCACTTATCCATTCGAGTTGCCGGCTGAGCAAAGCCTGGCACACATTTCGCAAATGTATCGTCAAAACCTAACCTATATTCTTTAGATACCAGGTAACTCAAGCGGCATCGTCGATTCCAAGCAACGGGTCGATTGAGGAACCAACCCGATACATGAGGAGTGAATACAATGACGAATTTAGTAATTAATGATCTGGAGCTTGAGCAATCGCTGGGTAACGACGCGATGGCACGCATTCAGGGCGGCAATAGAGGCCTCTGGGTGTTTGGGTGGATCAATCCTTATTCGCAAAGACGCACGGGCATTGGCGGTGGATCAAACCAGTTTATCAATCCCGTTTTTAATATTCAGGTCGCCAATCAGACGATCAACGGTGGGAATGGCCCAATCACGGCGATCAATGCACCGGTGTCCGCACCTTCAACCGTTTTAAATGAAAATATCTCGGTAACGTCGATTGAAAGCCACGTCAGCAATTTGCTGGCTGCTAACGGGATACCCGGCTGAGGCTGATTGATTGGGAACCACGATCCACTGACAGGGAGCGACACACCAAGCGGCGCAAAATCGCCCACTTCTGCGCGGCGGATCTTCGCAATAGCCCGCTATTACCTGCGATCCGCGCCTTGAGCCTAGAAAAATCACTTGGATCACGAAAGTCCACGCAAGCCCTAGTACACCGCCAAGCCCAAACTGTCTGTATCAGTGAGTCATCAAGGGGTTAGATGTGGTTTTGTTTTTATGAATCATAGTGGTCCTATGGTG
>JANTGD010000388.1 GCA_024763135.1 Thiotrichales bacterium
ACGCTGACCGCGCCGGTCCCAGCCGCCCACAATTACGCGATATTCAAACCATGGGGCAGTTATCGATCAGTGTCCTGGGGCGCGCGCTGGAGGCATTCGACGAATTGAGCGCCGAAGCAGCCGCTCAACTGCTCAAAAAAGGCGAGGATCTGGAGGCAGAGTTTCAATCCGCACTGCGGCGTCTCACCACCTTCGTGCTGGAAGACGCGCGCAACGTCGGCACCGTCATCGACATCACATTGGTAGTGAAATCCCTGGAGCGCATTGGCCAGCTTGGCGTCAACCTGGCCGAATATGTCGTCTATCTCAGCAGTGGCTTAGACGTACGGAAAAATAATCTCGCCGATGCCGATGACTGATAGGGGCGCGGGGAGTACGTTCCACAGTCCTTGAAAATATCGCAGCCGTCGCGGTGTTGCTGGGTCGTAGGGTTTGTCTTAGTAAGCCTATCTTTTCGCTTGTGCCGCGATTTTTTTTAACACGTGGGCTGCGGCGAAGAAGCCGAAACTTGATGTCACCACAACTGCAGATCCCAAGCCTCCGGCGCAGCTCAGCGCGGGCGTGGCGGCGGGTTCTGGTCGGCGGTTTGAAATGTCCCCGGTGGCGTCCATGTAGCACAGGGGTTCTTCGGACCAGATGCATGGCACATCGAAGCGTCGCGCAGGGTTGCTGGGAAACCGATAGTTTTGGCGGAGCAGCTTTCGGGTTTTGGATAAGAGGGGATCCTCACGGCTGCGCGCCAGGTCGCCTGTTTGAATGCGGGTTGGATCGCTCATACCGCCGGCGCCGCCGACGGTAATAATGCGCTGTTTTTGACGCCCGCAATGGGCGATCAGCGCGGCCTTGGCGCGAGCGTTGTCGATGCAATCGATGACCCAGTCGTACGAGGGCTGAATGTGCATGGTGACATTTTCTGGGGTAATAAAGTCATCGATTTCTTCGAGCACGCAGCTGGGGTTGATGCTATGAACGCGCTCGCGCAATGCTTGCGATTTGGCTTGCCCCAGGGTAGCTGAAGTCGCGTGCAATTGGCGATTGATATTCGATTCCGCTACATGATCCATATCGATCAATGTGAGTTGTCCAATACCGCTGCGTGCCAGAGCCTCTACCGCCCAGGAGCCAACCCCGCCCAGCCCTACCACGCAGACATGGCTCTGGGCGAATTGCGCCATTGCTGCTGCGCCATAAACGCGCTGGACGCCACCAAAGCGACGCTGGAGATCGGGATTGTCTGACGGCAAGAACTGAATTCCTCAACGAGAGTTGTAGGCATATTAAGAGAGACAGCAAAGTGGTATGTCAAGCCCAGCCAGCATGTGACGCAATTTGCGCGACGCGGCGCAATAGCATGCATGCTGTGTGAGGGGTAATTTGGGAGTTACTGCCTACTCCCGAGCCTGCCCGCCCCGCAAGTTGCCAGCCCTTGGAAAGGGAACAACCATTTTCTGTGCAGTGCACCTACCCAGGAATGCAGGCAGACAGGACAACTGAGCCCGTCATTTTGAACTGGACGATGTACCGTATTAGGATTCAAATACCGTGACGCGATTTCGTCCCCCTTCTTTTGAGCGATATAACGCTTGGTCCGCATGATCGATGAGTGTTGAGAGGGTCGGGGTTTCGGGACTTAGTGTGGCGAGGCCGAAGCTCGAGGTCAGCTTGAGTCCCTGAATACTTCTGACGCCGGGTCCCGCTTTGGCGTCGATCTGAGCTCTGATGCGCTCGGCAACCTGTTGAGCGATCTCCAGCGAAACACCGGGTAGCAAAATACAAAATTCCTCGCCACCGTAGCGCCCGACGATATCGATACCATTGCGTACCCCGCGTTTTAGAAAACCCGCGACACTTTGAATGGCTTCGTCACCTACCGCATGGCCATAAGTGTCGTTGACGCGTTTGAAGTGGTCGATATCACACATAATGCAGGCGAGCGCGCGTCCCGAATGTCCAAACTCGGAGAAAAGCCGTTCCCCTTTTTCAAAAAACGCGCGTCGGTTAAACAGTCCGGTCAGCTGATCGTGATTGGCTAACTCATAGAGTTCCTTGTTTTGCTTTTCGAGTTGTTTGTTCGATGCTTCAAGGTTCTGCTGGGCCCGCTCCAGTTCACGTTGGGTTTGGACCTGTTGAGAAATATCCTGAAATGTCGTCATGCAACCTTTGAGTTGGCTGCTGCCATCTTCGACGGGTGAGGCATTGATCAATAGGTTTTTTACCGAGCCATCGCCTTGGGGTAAATCCAGGCGTTGCTGGAGTACAGGGCGATGGGTGTCGATGACGGTCTGCCAGGGGGGCGCTTGTCCGGAGGCTTCAAAAGCCGCCTCCAACCAGGTCGCACTGCACGGTGTTTTTCCAACCTTAATGTGCGGGGCCTCAGGGTGTAAATGCCGAAAGGCTTGGTTGAGTAACATAATGCGATGGCGCAGGTCGGTAATGAGTACGCCTTCGGTCAGTGTATCCAGCGCCGTGCCCACGCGCTCGGGGATCACGTTGCTGGGGTCGAGATGTTGTAGCACGCGTCGCAGGTAGAGGTAGTACGCAATAATACCGCCAAGTAGAATCAGCAGCGGTAGCAGTAAACTGGAGTATGCTCCCCTGTGATCGAGGCTAGCACTGGGGGGACGATAGCGGATTTCGATCCATGCCCAGGGGCGATCGTCCACTTTGATCGGAATCTGCACATTATTTAGATCGGACTTGCCGTCCGGCGGTGGCTGCCAATTCTGCTGATGTGGTCCGCTCGAATAGGTAATGCGGTGGTGCTGGTCCCGCACGGCGATCGAGAGAATGTCAGGGTTACGCAGGCGCACGGTCTCGAGCGTTTCTTTCAGGGCTGGTTCGTCGTGGTTTTTGAGCAGTGAGCTGATTTGCAGAGCCAACGTCGTACTCACCTGCTCACGTGTGGTTTGCAAGGCCTGTTGGTGGTCCGGAATTATACCCACCGTCAAATCCATCAGCCAAAAAATCGCCATGGTCAAAGAGACAATGCCGAGGGTAATGCTGGCGCTGGGAGTCAGTGTGATGGTGGGTAGTCCTAGTCTCATTGGGCGCATCCGTTTCCAGCCTCTATCGGCCGCTGCGCGGGGAACTTGACTACAACACTTTTCGCGACTTGGTTTCTGTGAGTGGTTGCGGGTTTGCACATGAATCCTGCGCTGGCCTTTACTGCAGAAAGCCATGAACAGGGAAAACACGAGCCACACTCCCAACTCTTCAACCAGGTTCCCACGGTCCTCCGTGGTAACCCATA
>JANTGD010000389.1 GCA_024763135.1 Thiotrichales bacterium
TGGTCACCTTATTGGTGATGAGAGGGTTTTCTGATTTGCCAGGTGCACCAAGAGCTTGCGTGGACTTTTGTGATCCAACTGAGGTTTTTAGGTTCAATGCCCGGGCAAACATAATTCATGGCGGAGCATTGCAAGTAGTGTGCGCACGCTGATATACGCCACAACCAGGCTCAGCAGTAACAACAACCCCGCGCCAATCCACTGATAGGCAGCATTGCCGGATTTTTCGAACATCAGCATGCTGGCAATACTGATTGCCGCCAGGGGGAAGGAATAGGCCCACCAGGAAAGAAAAAACTTGAGCTTTGCAAAGCGTGAAAACTGTAGTAACAGCAAAAATGTCAAGAACAAGGCAGCGTCATAGAGCACATGCGCAAAGCTATCAACCGCTCCTGTGAGACGGACATAGGAAATGAACCCCACCGCAGGTGGCGCAATCAGGATAAACAGCGTCGGCAAAAGGCGGGCGTCAATCGGCTCATGAAACAGAATGCGATTGAAAATAATCGCAAACAAAATCACCCAGAACATGATTCCAGTACTGAAAAAGAACCACGAAATATCGACATACCCCAACGGAACACCAGCAACAGGCACCAAGACATTACCCACCGCAGGAATAAACCAGGCCGGATTGATATGGTGGACCTGAAAATGCTCGTGATGCATCCACGCATTGATGACGTAAAAGGTAAAAACCAAGTGTAATGACGCGCCGGCAATCCACAAATATTGTGACGTCGCCATATTCAGCGGCAGATAACAAATCGAGAGCAGTAACAACCCAATTGATGTTGCCGGAAAGAAGTTCAGCTTGACCGGGTGCTTGATTTCTTTAACCACTTCCTCTGTATACAACACCGCCTTTGCAAGGTAGACCAGCACCAGCAAAACAAACAGTCCGGTGGTCACGCTGACCAATGGTAC
Organism: Thiotrichales bacterium; assembly: GCA_024763135.1. GTDB lineage: Bacteria > Pseudomonadota > Gammaproteobacteria > UWMA-0217 > UWMA-0217 > JANTGD01. The sequence goes on from JANTGD010000389.1 coordinate 928, forward strand.
TGTCAATCCTAACTCTGCATGGAAGACATGCTGTCCTTTTTCCCACGCAATCGTCAATCCCGCCATCCCCATGACAGTCGCAAAGAATGTGATGGGGAAAAACTTCAGCCGCGAAACCTTTTCGTCGGCACGCTCCACTACCTGTTCCATCTCAAACACCTCATTGCTTGATTAATACTTGAGTAAAAATATAAGTTATTGAACTGCCCTGGTCATTGCGGAATCGCAAATCACAAAATGGCGCATCGAAGATCGACAGCGCCTGTGCTTGCATACCTCTGCGTGGGCATAAGAAAATCGCGGTTATGGGTATCACGAACACTGCGCCTGAGCAACCACAGAAAACAAACGCTTCGCAGGATGCGTGCGATTTCAGCGAGCACGCAGCGGAGTATCGAGGGCGCTTCGCCCCTTCGCCCACCGGCCCCCTACACCTAGGATCATTGGTCGCAGCACTGGGCAGCTTTTTGCGGGCTCGTAGTCAAGGGGGCCGCTGGTTGCTGCGCATTGAGGACTTAGATCCCCCGCGGGAATTGCCCGGTGCGGGAGACGCTATTCGGCGTGCGCTGGAAGCTCATGGACTGCTGCATGATGAGGCAGTGCGCTACCAAAGCGAGCGCTTCGAAGCCTACGTCGAGGCGCTGACACGTTTGCAACGTGACGGCATCGCTTATCCCTGCGATTGTTCCCGCCAGGAGATCAGACAGTCAGGCAGGGTGGGTGCCGAAGGGGTTATCTATTCCGGAAAGTGTCGCACCCGCTCGATTGGGGCGGGCAAAAAACCACCCGCTTGGCGCGTTATCGTGCCGGACCAGCCGATCATCTTTGTAGACCAGCGTTGCGGCCGGCAGACCACACACCTGGCTTCCGACATTGGTGATTTCGTGGTGAAACGCGCAGACGGGCTGTTCGCCTATCAGTTGGCTGTTACTGTCGACGATGCCTTCCAAGGCATTTCTGAAGTCGTACGGGGAGAGGATCTATTATCGAACACCGGACGACAGTGGCATTTACAGACTTGCCTGGGGTATCCCCATCCGCAGTATCTCCATCTGCCTTTGGTGCGTAACGCACAAGGTCAAAAACTGAGTAAACAAAACCTCGCTCCGGCACTCGACTCGCGTAAAGCGTCTGAAAACCTGATGCTTGCGCTGCAATATCTGGGCCTGGCCGTTCCGCGTGAGCTGCAGTTGGCACCGCCTAAGGAATTACTTACCTGGGCGATCTCATCATTTACGCTGACGTCTCTGCCGCCCCGTAAACGCAGTCATTGCCGGCAACAGCCGGGAAAAGGGTAACTGCTCCAGATCCGGATAGCGTTCGCTGAGCACATCGACTAGTTGAACGATATCTGGAATTTGCGCGCTCTGCTGCAGATAGACCAATTCGTACAAACCACGCAACCCCCCCACCTGTACGCGAATTTCTTTATTATGAGGCAATGGCCCATTTGCCTGAGTGATTCCCAGCGCAAACCGTGCGCGCTGTCTCAGTAGTGTTAATAACGCCTGGCAACGACGCTGGCATCCAGCGTCCTGGCAACCATAACCTTCTCTGCCAGCGAGAAAAAAGTGCCGCGACTGAGAACACCCACCTTGTCTGGCAGTGAGCGTTTTTTCAAACACACAGCCTATTTCATTGAGACTATGGTAAGTGTCTCGATATTCATGCTCGTCCATGGGACAAGACGTTTACTTTTCCCATTCCTGCAACACAGGTTTGTCACGCTTTTCCATCAGCTTTTCTTCCGCTTCCAATTCATTTTCAGCCAAAATCATTTTAATTTCCTCCTCACTTTCGAAGGTAATTTCTTTTGCAATCCGTTGCTCTTTGGCGAACTGCTTCGCTTCCCGATAGCTGTCAAACTGTGCCAGCTTTTCCAGTTGCTTGAGCAAATCGGTAGGACCCGGGGTGATCTGATAGACGAAATAAGGCATAAGTTGGTTCTCCCAAACATAAATTGGACCCAGCATTGGCGCGCGATACAGGGGCTGTTTTTTTAACCTGTTGTCCACATTGCCGGGTTGCGTAATTTACCACCACAACGCCGCGGCGGCCATGTCTTAGCAAACACACAACCGACTACCGACTCAGACTGTGTTATTACGCTGCTAGTACATCGTCGACATGATATTGACGGCTACAGAGCATCCCAAATTCGTCAATGCAAGGCGCGTCCCGCAGGAAAGGGTGGCTCCCTTTTCAAGGGACGCAACGCCGCAGTGACGGATTCGGGATGCTCCCGGAGGGCGAGCCGGAAAGCGGCCATCCGGGGTGTTGCGCTCGCTTGAATTGGCGACGGCCAGTCCTGCGCTCGCGCGCC
>JANTGD010000390.1 GCA_024763135.1 Thiotrichales bacterium
GTCTGCATGCCTGGCGGTGTTGCACTCCTTGGGAAGGGAACAACCATTCCCTGCGAAGTGCGCCTACCCAGGCATGCAGACAGGACAACTGCGCCCGCCATTTTAAACTGGACGAGGTACTAGGCTCCCCAGGCAGCTTTCCCAGTCAGTAATAGAATAAGTCAGGGGTGAGCAAGCGATTGTAGTCGGTGAAAAAGCGCGGCGTGCGTGCAGTGAATAAAAATTTTGCGCTGGTTTTTTTTACGCAAGGTTGTACCGCCTAAAGCTTTTCCAACAACTCGTAAGCGCAATGCTATGACAGCGACATCTGGCCGTACAGACGCCCGATGACTGCAGCTTTGTCACCGACGGCCGTAGTCTAAGCCAATTTGCAACTAAAAAGTATCGAGGCTATGGCTATCCCGAGCCAAACCAAAGCTTCAATGTGATCAGTATCGATACCACCACCAGGAGAGGTCGGATGAGGGCCGCACCATGGCGAATGGCGGTGTGCGCGCCCAGCCAGCCGCCAAGAGTCTGGCCGAGTGCCATGCTCAGGCCCAGCAGCCAGACGGTATGCCCTCCGAGGATAAAAAACAGAAGCGAAGCCAGGTTACTGGTAAAGTTCAATAATTTGGCATGGGCTGTAGCCTTGGTGAGGTTATGGCCTAAAAGCGCCACGCAGGCAAACGCAAAAAATGAGCCGGTGCCCGGGCCGAAAAAGCCATCATAAAATCCAATGCCAAATCCCGCCGTTGCCGCGAAGCCCAGCAGCCCCATGCGGGGTTCAGCATCGAGATCTGCGATGCGGGGAGACATCAAGAAGTACAGAGCAAACCCAATGAGCAGCAACGGGATGAGCTTGGCCAGCACATGGGGATCAAGCAATTGAACGGTTGTGGCGCCCGTTGCAGCACCGACAAAGGTCAGACCGACCGCAGGCGCCATCACGCGCAATTTGAGTACTCCGTGGTGATAAAACCGGGCAGTTGCGGCAAACGATCCAAACACTGCCTGCAGCTTATTGGTGGCCAATGCCTGGATGGGCGTGAGCCCGGCCCAGAGCAATGCGGGCAGTACGATCAGGCCACCACCGCCTGCAATAGCGTCTACGAAGCCTGCTATCGCAGCGATAACGGTCAATAGTGCGATGATGGCGGGATCGATTGGGAGGTCAAAGGGTGTCACCAGAAGCCCATCTTTTCATTCGGTTAAAGTGGAATATCGCCTCGAGTGGCTTGTCGAGCCGTGATCGAAGGATGCCGCAGGACGGAAAGTCATTGGCCTCCCGGAACAATTGAAAAAAATCAGGTATCTACTCCGGTCACGCGTGTCAGCGTAGATAGTTCGCGTTGACCTGATGTATTTCAGGGATGAGCTGGCCCATTACCTCCCATTTTATTTACTCGCTGAGTAGTTACTAACCCGGGAATCAAATAGCCCCTGTTCAGCCGTGATGTGTTGGTATGCGGCAAGGCGGCCAAGCGCCACTGTAGTCATTCTACCGCAAGTCAGGCGAATACAGTCCGCACCCCAGCATGTCGGACGCTCTGAACAGGAGCTTGCGCGCAAACAGGATTGTGTCGCCGGGCGAATGTAAATAACGTTGAGTGCAAGGCGACGCAAGAAACGGCGCAACAACCTTGCTGCTAGTACCACAGCGGTTTAGCCCTGTGCCCGCTGTTCGGGCTGGCAGGGTTCACGCTGAATTGCGGTCGAAAGCGCCACTGAAAAAATCATGCAGAAAATAAGGAAACGGGTATGTTATTGAAGCGTGAACTTGAACGCAGGTCGGCAATCGCTATAGTGAGGCGCGATGAATACTCTGGCAGTCGACTGGGTAGGTCGCAGGGCCGTTGTGGGAAATGCGGTATTCGTCAGTATCGTCTGAATGATGTGCCGGGACTGCATGCATCGACGTCAATCAATTCTTAAATCTCAATTCACTATGTTTCCAAGTGTTAGCAAACTAATGGGTCTGAGCGCGACCCTGGTACTCATGTTCTCGATGACGGGCTGTCTAACCATGGGTGGGGCGGGCAAACAGGCCATCAAGTCAACGGCCACCCCGCAGCCTACGGAAGTCCCTGTTTATTTCGTCACCGATCGTGCGGCGTTACCGGGCAGTAAAAAATTTTACGGATCCGATCGTGATGAGATCAGTTTCGGCATCACGCAGGTCGGGATTCCGCCAGGGCATGAGATGGGCCGTCATGAAGGGCCCTCACTGCTCAAATTTGAATGGTCTCCGAACGAGCACAAGCACATCAAGGTGTTGGGCGTGCAAAACCTGGCGCAAGACGCCTTTGCCGACAAGCTTGCACGTGCCGTGGAAGCGTCGCCCGACGGTAAGCTGATGATTTTCGTGCATGGTTACAATGTCGATTTTCGCGAGGGTTCCCGGGTTTTGGCGCAGTTCGCCAAAGATCTTAAGTTTCGCGGCCCGGTGGTTTTGTTCAGTTGGCCCTCACGTGGCAGCCTCACAGGATATGCAGTAGACAGTACCAACGCGGAGTGGGCAGCAACGGATTTTATTCGCCTGCTCGACGCGATGCTCAATCGAATTCCGGCCAAAGATATCTATGTAGTAGCCCACAGCATGGGTAACCGAGTGCTCGCACGCGGCATGACGGCACTGGCTGAGGTACGCTCGCAAGCAGATTTGGCCAAGTTCCGCGAGATGGTTATGATTGCTCCGGACATTGATGCCGATGTATTTCGTAATAATCTGGCGCCACGGCTGGCTCGTACAGGCATCCACATTACCCTGTATGCGTCCTCTAATGATCGTGCATTAATGGCGTCCAAAGCATTCAACGGTTATCCACGCGCGGGGGACGCCGGCAAGGGTCTGGTGATCGTTGACGGTGTGGAAACCATAGATGCCAGCGCGGCTTCGGCAGGGCTGCTGGGGCACTCTTATTTCGCAGAGGACCGGCGCATTATGGAGGATATCTTCAGTCTGCTGAAAACCGGCGAGCGTGCTGACGAGCGTTTTGCACTGGGTGCCGTGGAGAAAGACGGTCAGCGCTACTGGACCTTTAGAAAATAGCGCTTTGCTGCTTTTTCAGTAACGGCTCAGCGTCTTCATCGTTTGCCCCATCTCGGCGTTATTTTTGTACACGAATGGTCACCTATTGACTCTATGCTCACATTCTCCGTGCGAAAATGCCTTGATAGGTACCAAAATCTAAACACGCTGAATCGTTACCTTTTTCAGGCAATCCATGCAATGCCTGATTCGGTGGGTCTCCGGGCACTT
>JANTGD010000391.1 GCA_024763135.1 Thiotrichales bacterium
TGATTTCACCGATCGCGATGGAAGAAGGTCTGCGCTTTGCGATTCGCGAAGGCGGTCGTACCGTCGGTGCGGGTGTTGTATCTAAAATTGTTGAGTAATAAACAGTTGAGTTATTACTTTAGTTTGATATAATCGCGCTCCTTTTTGAGAACGGGCAGCTTTGAAAGGAAAGTCGCTCGTTTTTTGCTGTTTAGTAGAATAGGCCAGTAGCTCAATTGGTAGAGCAGCGGTTTCCAAAACCGCAGGTCGGGGGTTCGACTCCCTCCTGGCCTGCCATCTCTACTAATTAATATAGAAAAAATAATGGCCACGACCAGTACGAATTCACAATCTTCACCTGTTGATACCATTAAGTTGATTTTCGCTATTGTGCTCGTGCTGGCGGCACTCGGCGGATTTTATTATTTCTCTCAGGAGTCTCTTCTCTATCGTGTTTTAGGGTTGCTTGCTGTTGCAGGGGTGGCGATCGCCATCGCTTTGACTTCACAATCGGGTAGGCGGTTACTGGCGTTTATGAAGAATGCGCGAACCGAAGTTCGTAAGATGGTTTGGCCAACCCGTGTGGAGACAGTGCAGACCACTCTGGTGGTTATTTTCATGGTTGCATTGTTAGCGATTTTTTTGCTCCTGGTGGATTCAATTCTGGGCTGGGCGGTTAAATTATTCCTGAGTGCTGGAGTCTAGCATGGCGAAACGCTGGTATGTAATTCAAGCATTTTCGGGATACGAAAAGCGTGTCCAGGCCGCCTTGCAGGAACGCATAGAGCGTTTCGATATGCAGCATAAGTTTGGCAGTATTTTGGTGCCTACCGAAGAAGTTGTGGAAATGCGTGGCGGAAAAAAACGCCAAAGTGAGCGTAAATTCTTTCCTGGCTATGTTTTGGTTGAAATGGAAATGGATGACGATACTTGGCATTTGGTAAAAGATACCGATCGGGTGTTGGGCTTTATTGGTGGGACGAGTGACAAGCCAGCGCCTATCTCTGACGCGGAAGCTGAAAATATCCTGCGTAGCGTAGCTGGCGATGAAGCGCCGAAACCAAAGGTTATGTTTGAAGCCGGTGAGGTGGTTCGTGTAATCGATGGGCCCTTTAATGACTTTAATGCCATTGTCGAGGAAGTGAATTACGAGAAAAATAAGCTTTCGGTGGCAGTGCAGATATTTGGCCGCTCAACGCCTGTTGAGCTGGACTTCTTTCAGGTTGAGAAAACCTGATTTTGTATAATCACGGGGAGGCGAGAGCCGCTTGCACCCGTCGAGGTAAGTAAAGATGGCTAAAAAGGTAGATTCATATATCAAGCTGCAAGTGCCTGCAGGTCAGGCGAACCCCAGTCCTCCGGTCGGTCCTGCTTTGGGTCAGCATGGTGTTAACATCATGGAGTTCTGTAAGGCGTTCAATGCGCAGACACAGAACATGGAACAAGGTATGCCTGTTCCGGTTGTTATTACTGTTTACAACGACAAGAGTTTCACTTTTGTCACCAAGACTCCTCCCGCATCAATCTTGCTGAAAAAAGCTGCCGGTGTCCAAAAGGGTAGTGGCGTGCCTAATAAAGACAAGGTGGGCAAGGTTACTCGTGCGCAATTGGAAGAAATTGCCACTACGAAACAATCCGATCTAACAGCCGCCGATATGGATGCTGCAGTTAAAACGATTGCTGGAAGTGCGCGCAGTATGGGTATCGAAGTGGAGGATATGTGAGATGGCAAAGTTAACTAAAAAGCAAAAGCTGATTGCAGAGAAAGTTGACGCTGAAAAGCAGTATGCTGCGGTTGAAGCATTTGATCTGTTGAAAGAGCTACCCCGCGCCAAGTTCGCTGAGAGTGTTGATGTGAGCGTTAACCTGGGTGTTGATCCACGGAAGTCAGATCAGGTTGTGCGTGGTTCTACAGTATTGCCAAAAGGCACAGGTAAAACTGTGCGGGTTGCTGTTTTTGCTCAGGGCGAGAATGCTGATATCGCAAAAGATACCGGTGCTGACATTGTCGGTTTCGAAGATCTCGCTGACGAAATTAAAAAAGGTAACATGGATTTCGATGTTGTCATTGCTACGCCGGATGCAATGCGTGTGGTTGGCCAGCTGGGTCAAATCCTTGGGCCTCGTGGTTTGATGCCGAACCCGAAGGTGGGAACGGTAACCCCTGATGTGAAAACCGCAGTAACGAATGCTAAATCCGGTCAGGTGCAATATCGCACAGATAAAGCGGGTATCATTCACTGCCCAATCGGCAAGGTGGATTTTGAATCTGATGCCTTGCTGGAGAATCTCAATGCTTTGATGGCGGCGTTGGTAAAAGCTAAACCTGCATCGGCTAAAGGAGTTTATCTGCAGAAAATTTCTGTCTCCACGACGATGGGGCCGGGATTGAATCTGGATCAATCCAGCCTGGAAGTGTAATTCAGGCAAACTAATTTGGGCGCAAGCCTGATGTTGTCCGTTATTGGGCAACTCCTCGCAAGAGGAAGGACAGATATACATGGTTGTATGTCGTCTAAGACCGTAGGTGTCGTAAGACTTAATTTGGTACATACACTCATCAGTGAGTGCGAAGTGCTGATGCCTGCGCAGATGGCGTCTCCGGCTCTTGTGGTTCGGGGTGCGCCGTAAGGTTCACCGCAAGGTGTTTATTAACGGTGGAGGTCCACCGAACCATGAGGTAGTAAATCGTGGCATTAACTTTAGAAGCTAAAAAGCAGATTGTATCTGAAGTTGCTGAGGTTGCTACAGCTGCACATTCCGCTATAGCAGCTGATTATAGTGGAATCTCTGTAGGTGATATGACTGCTTTGCGTGCGAAAGCCCGTGAAGATAGTGTTTACCTACGAGTAGTTAAAAATAATCTTGCGAGACGCGCACTTGCTGATACAGATTTCGAATGTATGAGTGAAGGTCTTGTGGGGCCAATGATTTTGGCATTCTCACAGGAAGATCCAGGCGCTGCCGCTCGTGTGATTAAGGACTTTGTTAAAGAGCAAGAAAAGCTTGAAGTAAAAATGATCGCCCTTGGTGGGCAATTGCTGGATGCTTCACAACTTGACACCTTGTCTAAAATGCCTACGCGTGATCAGGCTCTGGCTATGTTGGCCGGGACTCTGAGAGCTCCATTGGACAAGCTTGCTCGTACCCTTAACGAGGTTCCAGGAAAACTAGTACGCACTGTTGCTGCCGTACGTGATCAGAAAGAAGCATCTGCTTAAACTCGGTTTATAGGAGAATTATTATGGCCGTATCAAAAGA
>JANTGD010000392.1 GCA_024763135.1 Thiotrichales bacterium
GGGGCGATGCGGAATATCTTGGAATTGCCCGTGATCTGCTGCGTAAGTATCAATTAGACCGCAAATTATTGTCGGACTATCGTAGTCCCTCGGATTACCGGATTCAGCGGTTTCTAACCGATTATTTTCGGCGCAATGAGATTCATCGCAGGGTTTTGCTGCCCGGCTCTTCTTTTATACTCGATCATCCAGGACTGGCGGCAGAGTTGGCGCTGCCGCCTAATGGAAGCCACTTTGAATCGCCATATATAAAGTCCTATCGTGTGGCCCAAGGTGTTCTGCATAACCCCATGCGTGATCGTCGTACGACCAAAGGTGTGTTTCATATCGTGGAGGGCGGGTTACCGATACCCGCAGGCAAAAAAGCGGTGCCTGTCAATACTTACGCCATACTATTAGATCACGCGCTAGAACCGCCAAAAGAACTCCTCAAGCTGCCCTTTACTGCCAACCAGGCTGAAAAACAGCAGGCGCACATTTGGGTGTCGTTACTCATGCGTCCGATTGTTTCTCCGGAAGTACCGGGCATCGCCAGACAAAAAACCATGGAAACACGTTTTTTTGTACCCGGGGGGCTGGTGGCGAATCTCGATTTTGTCGAGCGTATTTTTGGTAATGCGGGCGATCCATACCTGCCGGAAAATGATGCAGCATTGGACGTAGAAGGCTGGACCGGACATAGTGGTGGAATTCTCTTGGCGCCGCATTTGACCAAACTTACGAAAAAAGAAGTCGGATTGCCTCATTACGATGCTGCAACTGAACGGCAGCGTGCCGACGGCATGTGTTGGCGCGATCCCGAGGAGCTGTATAACGACGGACAGGCCTTCAAGCTGGTGTGCCGGGATATGCAAGGGGTCATTTTCACGATTATTGCAGACAATTATTTCGGTTACTCGAAAAAAGAGGTGAAGTCGCAAATCAGTTATTCTGCCAACCTCTACGGTGGCTCCGAAGAAGAACATGCTGGGGGTGCGTTGGTTTTTCCGAGTTACAACCTGGGAGATGTGTTTCAGGTCGACAGTCGTATCAATAGTAATGGCCACAGTTTTGCTGAAACTGCAGAGCGCTTTGGCGAGATCATGGAATTAAAAGCAGAAGGCTACGGTATCGATAAACAGCATCGGAATCTCATTTACGTGCCGGAAGATACCCGCATCAATCTTCTTCAGCAGACGGTCTCATGGCAGCGCAATGGGGAAACCCAAACAATACGGCTGCGGGCGCACCATACTTACATGCTGCCCTGTGGTTACAAGGTGCGCTTGGAACCGCATCCGGATTCCCCTATTTGGCGTTTGATCGGCACAGAAGCCGAGCCGACATTTTGCCATAAGCCCAGCACGGTCTCCGGTGGTGGCAAGTCGGAAATATCCAAGTCATTGTCCGATGCCATCCTCACAGGTCCGTTTTTTGTAGAAGACATAGAGAAAGATCTCGATCAGGTCGAAGCGATATTCAAACGGGATTATTCAGACCGTTTTCGTCAGCCACCTGCCGATGGACCCGATCGCCGCACATTTTTAAGCGAGGACCGTTCTTTGGGTTCGGTGATCCGTCTGTTGACCCCTTCGGAAACCGATTATACAGATGAATACAATGCCTGGCTGGCGACGATTCCGCAGCATATTCGTGCCTTGGCCTATGTCATCAAACGTTTCTATAAAACCTCCTGGGGAGAGGACTGGCGCAGTCATTTCACAGTCGACGTGCTGAACGGTTATCCCGGGCACGAACTCAAATATGAAGGCCGTGAATTGGTGGCCAGTTACCTGCGAATTGGGCGGGATAAAGGTGGGGCCTGGCGGATTTATAAGTTGCGGCACGATTTTGTGGCCGCCGATAAAGTGCAGATGGAAGATGATATTACCGCGTCGATTACCTTGCCCGTCAGTCTTTTTCCTGAGTTGCCCAGCGCACAATACAACTACCCCTCTGTCAAGCTGGTGGAAAATTGTGAGCAAAAACTGTTTCAGCGCCCCGACGAAGCAATCCACCGGGGTGCCGATAAAAAGACTGAGGAAGATCTTTCCAAGCCCGGCAATTTTATTTCCAATTTTGAGCCATTGACGCGTGAATTCGCCAAAGAACTGATTGAAGATGCGATTGGTTTCGATAAATTCACACCCGACATGCAACGTTTGATACGTCAAGCGGCGCAGTCTGATGATATCGACTACTTTGTTTCTTCGGCACATCCGCGTCTGGTCAATGGCAAGCCTAGCCCGAATGTACGCTATCTCCAACCACGTCCCGATGTGGAGAATCCACGCGATGTGTATATCGCGAAAATGAGTACCCGGTTCTTCCGCCGTGTGCCGCTGTCTCAATCCATTCATTTTCCCGTCGATGCAGTTTTGCCTGGACGGCGCAATAATCCACCCGACCCTATTCGAAAAATCCGCCCTCTGGCGGTTTACAACCCTATCCACTATCAGGAATTGCCAGAACTTTTTATGGATTTTATTTGCAGCCTGACTGGGAAATCTCCCTCGACTACCGGGGCGGGCTCGGAAGGGGCGTTGACCAAAGGTCCTTTTAATGCACTGGCGACGACTGCAGACCTCAATAACGCCTTGGTATCAATGATACTCTGTGGGCACCAGGGCTTTACCTCGGCGGCAGGCTATGTTGGATCGAAGCGTCGTATCGATCATGACGTGAGTTTATTGATTCCGGAAATTTGGTGTCGGATTCCGGTGGAGAAACGCCGTGCCGAATATATGATCGAGCACGGTTACCTGGAGCAACTCAGTGATTTCGAGCATGCAGGGAAAACCGTATTGGCAAGTCGTTTGGGCTATCGAATGACACATCAATTCGTCCATGCCTTTCTCGGAAAGATTTTCGATAATCCTGATGTGGCGTTCGATGAAGCGCTGCTCAAGCCAGAATCTCAGGATATGGAGGCGTTTGTCGATGGCGTCAATAACATTGTCGAAGCGCAGCAACGTGTTGCGCAGTCCTATTTTGATGATGGCTCCTACGAAAATGCCTGTCCGCCCTTACAAGCGGTGCTGAGCATTATGGCGACTGGAGAATACGCAGGGAAATCCGCAGCGGACCCTGAGATTCGAAGTATGTTTACAGTGGACTATCTCCTCGCGAGCGATTGGTATCGGGAGCGTCTGTCCATTAAACAACGCCGTGAAACCCGGCTCTGGTATCGTCACAGCGCCTATATCGAAGCATTGTTGG
>JANTGD010000393.1 GCA_024763135.1 Thiotrichales bacterium
TTGCCAAGGACGCTGCCATTGCCTGCGCACTGCGCCTTGATGCGCAGCATCACAAAAGCGCTGAGTCCGTCATTTTAAACTGGACGAGGTACTAGGTGGGTCGCTGCGGCCTGAACACACATCTGCGCCGTTAAAAAGGTCGTTCTCTTACCCTGCTGTCCTGCTGTCTGACTCCGGACGGTCACAATTGGAGGAATTTAAACGGTAAAGCTTTCTCCACAACCACAACGGTTGGACTCATTCGGGTTGTTGAACTTGAAACCTTCGTTTAACCCCTCTTTTGCAAAATCGAGCTCGGTACCGTCCAGGTAGACCAGGTCTTTCTGGTTGACGATGATCTTCACGTCCTTATCCTCAAAGACCTCGTCAAACTCTTCGACCTGATCTGCAAACTCTATAATATACGCCATTCCGGAGCATCCGCTTGTTTTAACGCCAAGTCGCAATCCTGCTCCTTTGCCACGATTAGCCAAAAAGGATTTCACGCGGCTGGCGGCTGCATCAGTAATAGAAATTGCCATCTCGCCTCCTCGTATTACTCGCCCTGCGCGTCATGTTTGCTCTGGTAGTCGGAAATGGCCGCTTTAATAGCGTCTTCCGCAAGCACGGAACAATGCACTTTTACGGGTGGCAACGCCAGTTCTTCTGCAATCTCAGAATTTTTAATCTGCTTGGCTTCTTCGAGTGTTTTCCCTTTGACCCACTCCGTGAGTAGGCTGCTCGATGCAATTGCACTGCCACAACCATAAGTCTTGAATTTGGCATCTTCGATCACGCCTTCGTTATCGACCTGAATCTGCAGGCGCATGACATCTCCACACGCCGGCGCGCCAACCATTCCTGTTCCCACATTGTTCGCATCTTTATCCATGCTCCCAACATTGCGTGGGTTCTCGTAATGATCAATTACCTTGTCACTGTATGCCATGTCGTGTTCACCTCTAATCTATCTTTCAATTGATCCACTCTATAGTGAGTGAATCTTGGTTAATTCAATGTGCTGCCCACTGGATGCTCTTGAGATCGATCCCTTCCTGGTACATTTCCCAGAGCGGCGACAGATCGCGCAGTTTGTCGATCGCCGATTTCACGAGATCAATGGTGTAATCGATCTCTTCTTGCGTGGTATACCGCCCAATGCTGAAGCGTATCGATGAGTGCGCCAACTCATCTTCCCGACCCAATGCCCGTAGCACATAGCTTGGTTCAAGTGAGGCCGAAGTACATGCAGATCCGCTGGATACTGCAATATCTTTGAGCGCCATAATCAGGCTTTCACCTTCTACAAAATTGAAACTAACATTTAGGTTTCCAGCAACTCGGTGGTCCAGATCTCCGTTGAGATAGACTTCCTCAAGATCCTGTAACCCTTGCCACAGGCGATTTCTCAGCGACAGAATGCGCTCATTCTCCGCAGCCATTTCCGCCTGTGCGAGTCGAAACGCCTCACCCATACCCACGAGTTGGTGGGTCGCCAGGGTGCCCGATCGCATCCCCCGCTCATGCCCGCCGCCGTGCATCTGAGCCTCAAGCCTGGCCCGCGGCTTACGTCGAACGTATAGCGCGCCGACGCCTTTAGGGCCATAGATTTTGTGCGCGGAGAAGCTCATCAAATCCACCTTAAGCGTCTGCATATCAATGGGCACTTTCCCTGCACTCTGCGCGGCGTCTACGTGGAATACGATCTTGCGCTCGCGACACAGTTCACCGATTGCACCGATATCCTGAATCACACCAATCTCATTATTGACATGCATAATCGATACCAGAACCGTATCGTCACGCAGGGCAGCGGCCAGTTTATTTAAGTCAATCAGACCGTTAGGTTCTGGATCAAGATAGGTGACTGCATACCCTTCGCCCTCCAGAAACCGACAACTATCGAGCACGGCTTTGTGCTCTGTCTTACAAGTGACAATATGCTTGCCTTTTTTCTGATAAAAATGAGCTGTGCCCTTGATCGCCAAATTATCACTCTCGGTTGCACCACTGGTCCACACGATTTCCCGGGGATCAGCATTGATTAAATCCGCAACCTGACGACGGGCGTTCTCCACCAACTCATCCGCAGCCCAGCCAAACGCGTGGCTACGTGATGCCGGGTTACCAAACACCCCGTCCCGCGTCAGACAACCGGCCATTTTTTCCGCCACACGCTCATCCACGGGAGTCGTGGCATTGTAATCCAGATAAATTGGTAGCTTAATGCTCATTAGTACTCCTCACTCTCAGGCTGCCGGACGGGGAAAAACGAAGTTCATACGCTTCGATTCTTCATCCTGGCGTCGGGCAATTTCTTTGATCTCAGGACGATCAATAAACTGATCCAGGGTAATACTGTCAAGAAAACTGTACAAGCGGTCGCTGAGTTCGTTCCACAACTCATGGGTCAGACAACGATCCCCGCTCTGACAATTACCCTCACCCTTACAGCGCATGACATCGACATTTTCATCGACCGCTGTAATGATCTGGGCCACTGTAATCTGGCCGGGCATTTTGGCAAGCCGATAACCACCGCCCGGTCCGCGTACACCTTCTACCAGCCCTTTCTTACGGAGCTTGGCAAACAGCTGTTCGAGGTATGACAGTGAAATACCTTGGGCACTGGAAATGTCTGCCAAGGTCACAGGTCCTTCTCTATCGTGAATTGCGAGATCCATCATCGCGGTTACCGCATAGCGGCCTTTAGTTGAAAGCCTCATAGTGCTAATCCTCATCACATGCAGGGTCATTTACCCTAGCGTTTCAGTCAAGATTGAGTTTAGCAATACCCTATCGATTTAGTCAACTACTCATCACCATTTTCTATAGGGTTTTACCCAAGGTCTCGCCCATTCGACAATTCAGGCATTTGCCGCCCGATGCCAGTGGTTGTCGCAAACGATCGCAAGATTCCCGGGGGTAAGGCACGCGTAGCACAGCGACCTAGAGCAACTATTTAAGAGCAGCACCCAACGCAGCAATTGGGCTGCACGGTAGTATTGAGACAGTCTCTGACAGTGCCGGCCATCGCAGAGTTGGTCACCCTGATCTGAACGCAACGCCGCCCTAACCAGCTGCTGCGCAAGGCATTGCAGGTCGGTCAACTAGTACACCGCCAAGCCCAAACTGTCTGTATCAGTGAGTCATCAAGGGGTTAGATGTGGTTTTGTTTTTATGAATCATAGTGGTCCTATGGTGAT
>JANTGD010000394.1 GCA_024763135.1 Thiotrichales bacterium
TCCTTAATCCTAGATTCCGCAGTTGGATCACGAAAGTCCACGCAAGCCCTTGGCGCACCTGGCAAACCAATTGCTTACGCGTCTTTTTTGCGCCCAAATGAGGTTTTTAGGTTGAAAAGGGCTTGCCATTCCTACGCGCCCTGTCTATCCAGCAATACAGTGGTCGGAGTCCCAGTACTCAATTCATGGCGTTGATTTTTGCATACTGCGTTTTGAGCTGCTCGAGGCTGGCGCGTTGCTCTTCTGCAAGTGACCGGGTTTGTTCGACCACGGCAGCAGGCGCTTTGCTCGCAAAATTGGGATTATTCAGGCGCGCCTCGGTTTTCTCCAGGTTGGCCGTTAATTTCTTGATTTCCTTGTCCAGCCGTTCTAATTCCGCTTGTCTGTCGATCAGCCCAGCCAGCGGTATCAGCACCTTCATTTCACCGGCGAGTGCCATGGCAGATTCAGGTGCGTTATGCTCATCTTCCAACCATGAAACAGAATCAATTTTGGCTAGCTGAAGAATGAGAGATTCGGTTCTCGTAAAGCGTGCCTGATCTGCAGCGGACCAATTGGCCAATAGAACGGGCACGGTTTTACCTGGATTGATATTCATTTCTGAGCGGATTCTACGGATGCCCATAATGAGTTGTTTGGTCCATTCTATGTCGGCTTCGGCGGTGGCATCGGATTTTTCCTCCTCAGCCTGAGGATAGGGCTGTAAAGAAATGGTGCGACCGTTCGTCCCTGTCAAAGGCGCAATCTGCTGCCAAATTTCCTCGGTAATAAAGGGCATGATCGGGTGCATAAGCCGCAGCAACGATTCCAGTGTCGTGGCTAGGGTAAAGCGCGTGCCTCGCTTAGATTCGGCGGAGGCCTCAGGGTTGAACAACAGGGGCTTGGAGAGCTCCAGATACCAATCGCAGAATTCGTGCCACGCAAATTCATACAACGCTTTGGCCGCGATATCAAAGCGATAACGCTGAATATGGTCTGTGACCGTCACGGTGACTTTTTGCAACTCTGAGGTGATCCAGCGATCTGCAACGGAAAATTCCATTGCGCCCCCATTGCGTCCGGTATCGCTCCCTTCACATTGCATGAGCACATAGCGCGCCGCATTCCAGATTTTATTACAGAAGTTGCGATACCCTTCGATACGCTGC
This sequence comes from Thiotrichales bacterium, assembly GCA_024763135.1. GTDB lineage: Bacteria > Pseudomonadota > Gammaproteobacteria > UWMA-0217 > UWMA-0217 > JANTGD01. The sequence continues at coordinate 1,149 of JANTGD010000394.1, forward strand.
AGATCAAAACGAATATCACGGCCAGTGGACGCGAGTACCGCAAATGTAAAGCGCAGCGCATCGGTACCGTAAGCGGGAATACCTTCGGGAAACTGCTGGCGCGTTGCTTTTTCCACCTCGGCGGCCAATTCCGGCTGCATCATATTACTGGTGCGTTTTTTTACCAACGCTTCTAATTCGATGCCGTCGATAAGATCAAGGGGATCCAGGACGTTGCCTTTCGACTTGGACATTTTTTGTCCCTCGGCATCGCGAACCAAGCCGTGCACATAAACCTCATGGAAGGGTACATCATCCATGAATTTCAACCCCATCATAATCATTCTGGCCACCCAGAAAAAAATGATATCGAAGCCAGTCACCAACACGCTCGTGGGGTAGAAGGTTTGCAATTCATGGGTCTGCTCCGGCCATCCGAGCGTTGAAAATGGCCATAAAGCCGATGAAAACCAAGTGTCGAGCACATCTTCATCACGACGTAGTTCCAGGTCTTCCGAGAGCCCATATTTAGCGCGCACTTCTGCTTCGCTGGGCGCGACATAGATATTTTCATCATGGTCGTACCAAGCTGGGATCCGATGTCCCCACCAGAGTTGCCGGGAAATGCACCAATCCTGAATATTATTCATCCACTCGAAGTAGGTCTTGGACCAATTGTCCGGTACAAAGCGAATTCGCCCGGTTTTGACGGCTGCAATCGCAGGATCGGCCAGAGGTTGAATCTTGACGTACCATTGATCGGTCAAAAAGGGCTCGATTACGCTGCCGGAGCGATCCCCCCGCGGAACCATGAGTTTATGATCATCAATACGCTCGAGCAGGCCCAGTGCTTTTAAATCAGCAATAATCTGCTGCCGTGCTGCAAAACGATCCATGCCCAAATATTTTTCGGGGGCATTGTCGTTGATCGAGGCATCCGGGGTAAAAATATTGATCAATGGAAGGTTATGGCGCTGGCCGACTTCGTAGTCGTTGAAATCATGTGCAGGAGTGATTTTGACACAGCCCGTGCCAAATTCCGGATCGACATATTCATCAGCGATAATTGGGATTTTTCGACCCGTTAATGGCAGCTCGATATTTTGCCCGATCAGGTGTTGATAACGCTCGTCGTCAGGATGTACGGCGACTGCCGCATCGCCTAACATCGTTTCCGGGCGGGTGGTCGCAACGACCAAGCTGCCTGATCCATCGGCCAGGGGATATTTGATATGCCAGAGATGCCCGTTTTCTTCTGCAGAGATGACTTCCAGATCGGAAATCGCGGTGTGTAAAACCGGGTCCCAGTTGACCAGCCGTTTCCCGCGGTAGATCAGTCCTTCGTCGTACAAACGTACGAAGACTTCAGTGACCGCCTTGGAGAGTCCTTCATCCATCGTGAAGCGCTCTCGCGACCAGTCGACAGAAGCGCCCAAACGGCGTAATTGCTGGGTGATTGCACCGCCGGACTGTGCTTTCCATTCCCACACTTTTTCTATGAATGCTTCGCGTCCCAGGTCGTGACGTGTCAACCCGATTTGGTTGAGCTGTCGTTCAACCACCATCTGGGTAGCAATACCCGCATGATCGGTACCCGGCTGCCATAACGTGTTGTCACCCCGCATCCGATGATAGCGGATCAGGGTATCCATGAGTGTGTCCTGAAACGCATGCCCCATATGCAGCGTCCCTGTCACATTTGGCGGAGGAATCATGATGCAATAGGGCTGCCCCTTGCCGGAAGGCCGGAAATAACCTTCGTTTTCCCAGATGCTGTACCAGCGCTGTTCAATGTCGTGTGGGTTATAGGTTTTGTCCATAGGTTGCAATGTACAAGGTGAAAAAATGCCGCTCAGTATACCCTTATTCTAGGAGACTGTCCGAGAAAGCGGTGGCTCTGACCTATGGAAGCTTGATCCCATGTGCGTGCCCAGGGACTGAACTAAACTTTTAACCTAGATTCCGCAGTTGGGCGCGAAAAAGACGCGTAAGCAATTGGTGTGCCTGGTGAATCAGAAAAACTCGTGGTCACCTTATTGGTGATGA
>JANTGD010000395.1 GCA_024763135.1 Thiotrichales bacterium
CATGGTGAATCGGAAAAACTCGTGGTCACCTTATTGGTGATGAGAGGTTTTTCTGATTTGCCAGGTGCACCAAGAGCTTGCGTGGACTTTTGTGATCTATCTGAGGTTTTTAGGATCATCCAACAGGCCGACTCCCTGCTTGGTTTATGCGATACCGCCCAAGCACTGAGGGCACTGCCTCAGCAATTGTAGGATTGATGGAATTTGTCGGTCTCAAGGCGGTCGCATCTGCATGTTGGATGCAAACCACGAACGCACCAAACTTGCTTGTCGCGACACACGTGGCCAGCGCCTGTCCATGTTTGTGGTCGCACCTTGTGACAGCGTCTGGGATATCGGCCTGCCCTTGTGCCACAGTCTTTACTTCTACATGACAACGATCATACAGACGCTGTTTCCGCAACAGATCGATACGGTTGCTGTGTTCAGCGAATTTAATCTCTGCTGGTAAACGTTGGTAACGGTGGATCCATCGCCTGGGTATCAGTGAAGGATAGTGCATGCTGTTGCGTTTGGCTGCCTAAAGATAGAGGCCTTGTAGATCGTCCAGGATAGGACACTACACCAGTCCAATGATCATCGGCGGAGCGGTTGCGGAATGATCTCGTCCTGATGGGAGCCGGTCATGGGTGTTTTTTCATTGTGTGTCTGAATTGCACTCGCTGCAGGTTTTTTAACTCGGGGTGTTGACCTCGGACAGCCTCCTGGGAGCCGTATATACTTGCTCTGATTTCCAATCGATGGCTGGGAGAGTGTGTGAACGAGTGGCTACCTACAGCCCTGCAGGTATTGGGCGGCATTGGGCTGTTTCTGTTGGGCATGATTATTATGACCGAGGGGCTGCGAGCACTTGCAGGGAAGGCCTTGCGCGCAATCCTCATGCGCTTTACGCGCAGTCCTAGCTCCGGTGCGATTACCGGCGCGCTGACCACCGCGGTACTTCAATCTTCCAGCGCAACCACAATTGCGGCGGTGGGTTTCGTCAGCGCGGGTTTGATGAGCTTTCCTCAGGCATTGGGCATTATTTTTGGCGCCAATGTAGGTACCACGATTACGGGTTGGATGGTGGCGCTGTTGGGCTTCAAATTCAAGCTGGGTAGTCTGGCTCTGGTGCTGGTGTTCTTGGGTGCAGCACTCAAGTTGTTTTCATCCGGTCGTTTAGCGTCCATCGGTTTGTCAGTGGCGGGGTTTGGGCTGATTTTTGTTGGAATTACCACGATGCAGGAGGCTATGAGTGGTGCCCAGAATTTTCTTACGCCTGAGAGTCTGCCCGGAGGCAGTTTATGGGGGCGGGTGCAATTAGTGTTACTGGGCATTGCATTTACGTTGATTACGCAATCTTCGAGTGCGGGCGTGGCTACTGCGATGACGGCTCTCTATGCCGGGGCTATCGAATTTGAACAAGCGGCTTCATTGATCATAGGGATGGATATCGGAACCACTGTGACCGCAGCCCTGGCTACGATTGGCGGTTCAATCGAAACCAAACGGACAGGGTATTCCCATGTGATCTACAACATCATGACCGGTATTGCAGCTTTTATGCTCGTGACCCCTTACATTTGGTTGTGGCATACCGTCGCGCCGGGGCAATTGTCGGCCAATCCGGAAATTGCGCTGGTTGGTTTTCATTCCAGCTTTAATTTTTTAGGGGTCGTGGCTGTATTGCCATTCGCGCGGCAATTTGCGCGCTTGATCGAGCGCATCATCACTTCAGCGCAGGCACCACAGTTTTCTACCACGATCGACACAGCGATTGTGGCGCACCCCCACGCAGCGCTTACGGTGATTCATGCTCGCGCCGTGGAACAGTTCAAGGCGTTACTGCGTTACATAGAAGCCATGGTGGATCCGCAGGGTGAGCCGCGCCACTTAGATCTGCGGCAGCTACAGCTGGACTTGGACCGAGTGCATGAGCTGCTTGATCGTATTGAGCCCGAAGACAGAAATAGTCCCGACCGATTACGTCTCATGAATTTGATGCATTTGTACGATCACCTGCAGCGTTTGCATGAACGTTGTGAAGAAGAGCAGGATCGGGCCATCACATCGCGTCAGTCACCGGAAATCGAACGTCAACGCGAGGCATTTCTCGAAGCATTGCGTGCGGTGCAGCAGGATATCGAACAGCAGCGCTGGGGCGTTGCGGCACACCGGGCTGAGCGAATCTGGCAGAGTCTCGAACATCATGCGCAGGACATTCGTGCCACCATCATCGAGAAAATGGCATCAGGGGAACTGCATATCAATGAAGGAACCAGCCGACTCGAAGCCCTGCGTTGGTTGCGGCGGGTCAGTAAACACATTGCCAGAATCACTTATCATTTCCGGGAAGAGACTTTGGTTGCAGGTGAGGCATCGGAGGACGAAGCGCTGTTGCGCGAAACGGTGCTGTAAGTATTTAGCTTGCTACACGGTTAACCGAGGGGGTGTTTTCTTGTGCCTGTTCCCTCCTTGCTGGCGGAAAACCGCCTTCATTTCGGTAACAATCTAAGCATCTTGTGTCGTAACTACTCAGCCCCCTCTGAAATACGCTATTTCTGCGTTAAAAAATGGTCATTGACGTTCTTAAACTCACATTTTCCCCCTTGGCCAGATGGATTTCAGGAGCAATCTGAGCAGTTACCTCCAATTCTATCTACTCGCTGAGTAGTCATCTTGTGTCTTTACACGAAGGGAAAAGTAAACCAATGGTAGACCGCAAACACTGCGCATCGGTGCAACACACCGAGGAAAAAGACGAATTTTACTTTATCGAGGGTTGCCACATTCTTGAACTCTCTAACTCTCCTGCTGATTCTGAGCTATCGATTGCACGAGCTCGCGTCGAACCCGGGGTGACCACACGTTGGCATCGCTTGCGTGGAATCGTGGAGCGTTATGTGATACTCGAGGGAGAAGGTTGGGTCGAAGTTGGTGATCTTGCGGGCGAGGCAGTGGTCAGCGGTGATGTTGTCATTATTCCGCAGGGAGAACGCCAACGAATTCGTAACACCGGCGCGGTAGATTTGTTGTTTCTTGCGCTTTGTACGCCGCGTTTTATTCCCGCAAGCTATGAAGATCTTGAGTGCTAGTACACCGCCAAGCCCAAACTGTCTGTATCAGTGAGTCATCAAGGGGTTAGATGTGGTTTTGTTTTTATGAATCATAGTGTTCCTATGGTGAT
>JANTGD010000396.1 GCA_024763135.1 Thiotrichales bacterium
TGAGCGGTCAGCGCGATCAGTGGAAGACGGGCCAAATGCGGCTGAGCACGGATCCACCGGGCAACGGCATAACCATCCATACCAGGCATCTGAATGTCTAAAATCACCAGATCATACTGACCGGCTCCCAACTTTTTGAGCGCTTGGGGACCCCCATCGGCGGAATCGACTTGAGCACCCATTGCGCGGAGCAATTCCTGAGTCACCATCCGGCCCAGCTCATCGTCATCGATCAATAAAATATGCGCCGTCAGCGCATCACCGGAATACCACTTGGGCGCCTCTTGCTGTTTCCCGCCGGGGCTTGCCGATGCCGGCGCTTTTTCCAGCCACAAGGAAAAACCGATCCGGGTCCCAACACCTGATTTTTCCTCGATATCCAGCAGGCCTCCCATCAGCTGTGCGAGCTGCCGACAAATCGCAAGGCCTAAACCAACTCCGCCATACGGGCGCGCATCCGATGTGTCTACCTGAGTAAATGGCTCGAACAGCTCGGCGCGGGATGCCTGAGGAATACCAATGCCGGAATCATCGAATACAAAACGGAGGCGGCTGCGTTGCGCGGCCTCTTCGAGCTGAATCACCTCGATCTTAACGCGGCCTGTCTCGGTGAATTTGATGGCATTGGATCCTAGATTGATCAGCAGCTGCATAATCTTATCTGCATCGCCGTACCAATGATCTGGTAAATCCGGAGGCATTTGCAGCTCCAACTGCAAACCTTTTTGCTGAGCCGACGGCTCAAGAATATCACGCAGCGACCGCAGCAGTGCTTTCAGGCTAAAGACGCTGTGATGCAATTCCAGCTTGCCGGCCTCCCCCTTGGAGTAATCCAAAATACCGTCAATGGTGCCTAACAGCGCTTTAGATGCCGCCTGCATTTTGTGGAGATAGTCTTGCTGTCCATGCGGTAACCCCGCTCTGTTGAGCAATTGCAGTCCACCAAGAATGGCATTGATTGGGGTGCGGATTTCATGGCTCATATTCGCCAAAAATTCACCTTTGCTTTTGGCGGCCTGTTCGGCCTGCAATTTCGCGCGACTCAATTCCGCTTCCACCCGACGCCGCCGCTTGACCTCCCGCACCAGCCGACCATTCCACAGCAGCGCGAACAACAACAAGGCTGCAGCGCCCGCAAAGATCCCCCATACCAGGGTGTAATCGGTTCCGTGCTCATACCGCACCGCGACCCAGTTGCGGTAGATCTCCTCCTTTTCATAGGCTGGGATCGCATCGATGCCTTGCTGCAAAATGTTCACCAGCATCGGCCAGTCTTTGCGCACCGCCATGGCCAATTCGTTGCGAAATCCAGTTTCTCCCACCACCTTGAGTTGCGGATACCCCATCTGGCCAAGATAAAAACTCGTTACCATCAGGTTGCCCACAAAGGCAGAAGCATCTCCATCGACAACACTGTGCAGCGCATCGCGAATCGTGGGCGCAGGCAGCAGTTCGATATCAGGATAATTTTGCGTAATCCACTCTGCGACTGCGTAGTCTTTAACCACTGCTACTCGCTGACCGCTCAATTCCCCCATATCTCCGATATACGCACTGTCGAGCGCTGCAAAAATCGCATTGGGTGTCGATAAATAGGGGTTGGTAAAACTGACTCGTTGCCGTCGTTGGGAATTAATGGACATTGCGGCAATCAGGTCAAGCTGACCTTGTTGCAAACGGCTGAGTGTCTCCGACCACGTCAACCCACGCACAAATTCAAACTCGACCCCCAGCAGCGCGGCGAGCGCATGCAAATAGGCCACAGAAATCCCCTGGGGCTTGCCCTGCTCGTCGACATATTCTATGGGTGCCCAATGAGGATCCAGCCCGACCTTGATGACTCGATGCTGCGCAAGCCAGCGCATTGCTTCCTCGGTCAATGCAATCGTCGGGTGTGCGCTCCCCGGTTGGCGAGGGCCGAGCCATCGATCAAATAAATTTTCCAGCTCGACATGGGTAGCCGCAATGGCTTTATCCAAAATGGATTGCAGCAACGGCAACTCTTTCGAGACACCCATGACCACTTCTGAGTCCAATTCGGGCAACAACCCAACGATCCGATAACTAGGAAACTGCGCCTGTTGCCGCAGATATTCGAGTTGCGCATTGCCAATCAAAAAATCGACCTGCCCCGATGCCAAGGCCTCTAACATGGCATCGGCGTTGTCAAAAGGGAGGAAACTGGTCTTTGGATGATCCGGAATCAGGGCTTCGATCCGCTTGATTGCACGGCGATATCCTACGCGGTGGCCCTTGAGTGCATTTATGCCTGGCTTCAACTGGGCCTGCTCCTGCCTTGCAAACACATAGAACCGCGTGACGCTGTAACTGTCAGTGAGGAGAAAATCTCGTTGCAGGATTGGGTTGCGGGTGATCGCCGGCAGCAGTTGCACGCGGCCAGCATAAGCTGCATCGAACATGTCCTGCCAACGGGGAAACACCTCGATACGAAATTTCAACCCCGTACGCTCAGATAGCAGCGCCAGGTAGTCTGGAATCACACCACTTAGCTCACCATCGGGCGTTTTGATCAGGTACGGGACGAAATCGGCAACAAATCCCGCTGGGATTGCTTCGGGATGCGCTGCGATCCAATGACGCTCCGCAGGCGTCAAAGACGCAAGGAACGACGTATCTGTGGGTTGCTCCACCGTCAAGTGATCGGCCCAGGCGGGCTCGGTAACTATCAACAGTGCTAAACACCAATAAAACCAGCAGCAGAAACGACCATGACGGGCATCACGGACATTTCTACAACGCGTTTTTAGCAAGGCAACTGCTCCTGTTTTTAATCCCTACGGTCATCAGCGTAATGGATGAGGCCTATCCACTGGGGTGCCACCTCCAGATAACCGTTCTGTGCTGTCTGGTCACTTCCCTGCATGATATATTGTTTCATCCTAATGCAATCCATCGTAACGCCCCGCTTCGCCCTTTTCCTTTTGAAGAGAGTGGCTCAAAAGTGCATCCGGGCGTTTGCAGCACCTAAATAGGGAACAGTGTGGTGTTTATCCTAAAAACCTCAGTTGGATCACAAAAGTCCACGCAAGCTCTTGGTGCACCTGGCAAATCAGAAAAAACTCTCATCACCAATAAGGTGACCACGAGTTTTTCCGATTCACCATGCACACCAATATCTTACGCGTCTTTTTTGCGCCCA
>JANTGD010000397.1 GCA_024763135.1 Thiotrichales bacterium
CACCATAGGACCACTATGATTCATAAAAACAAAACCACATCTAACCCCTTGATGACTCACTGATACAGACAGTTTGGGCTTGGCGGTGTACTAGGACACTACCGTGACCTGCTCACTGTACCTCAATGCTCAGCATCACAAAATCGCTTGCGTCCGTCACTTTAAACTGGACGATGTATTCGGCATACCTTCCATAGCAGCTGTCAAACCACATGAATGTGATACAACGAACTCGCTGTCAATTGTTACATCCTATTTACCCGGCACCATACTATGCCGTGTTAATAAAACAAAATAGCGTAAAGCCCTATCCAGCGGGTTAACTGTGAATTATCTTTGTAACGACACCGTGTTACTCAATGCCAACGCTGCCCAGCCGGAGAACTTGGTACAAAATGTCGTTTTTTTACCGCGGCCTTCAACAAGGGGCGCAGCTGATTATTTTTAGCCAGCGCTTCGAGTTCCGCAAGATCGCCTAACAGGTGACCGCGTATATACATTAAAGGAAAATCTCTGCCTTTGGCCATACGCCGGAGCGAGCGTTCGGTATCTGGACGCGTAGCAATATCGATAAATACTACTGCGGTGCGCATTGGCCCCAAGAGTTCGAGAAGACGTTGATTAGACTGTTCCACCGTATCAGTTAGGGAGCCACGTAAAAATACGACGACAGGATTGATCTGTAGTTCCTGCTTGACCGTTTGAGCATCTGCGGGAGACATTAGCCTGCCACCGATCCATCTCTGTCCCAGGACTGCAACCGTTGTGTATTTGGGCTGGCTTGCGCGGCTGAAAGATAAGTCCCAGCGTAACGACTGCCTTCGGGTATCCAGGTTCCTTCACGAAATCTTACGTTTTGCACCCCAATACTCGCGCTCCAGAATTGATGAGCGCCATCGCCGCGCTGTCCCAAATACACAGCATTCCAACCCTGCGCAAAGGAGTCGGTGTCACCCGGTCGATCAAAGTAATAGGCGTTACCAGGGATTAACCGATCCCCCTGCATTGGATCGAACATCGCGAGTTCGCCTGCGATGCTACTGCGTCCATCAACGCGAATACTGCCAGGTGGTGCCGATCGGGAGGTGTACTGATAACCGCCGTCAAACTGCGAGCGATCGTATTGGTCGTACCATGAACTGATAACTATTTGGCCTGCATTGTTATCAAAATCTTCCGCACCCAAAACGTCTAACGAGGCTTTTAGGTTCAGGAGGCGCATCGGGGTTGCACAATCAAATAAATATTGATCGCGTCGACCAAATAAATCCTCCACGGCTGCCGACGGTCTGATCGCGCGTCCAAAATCGTCCTGCTCACGCATTACCAAATAAGGATTGCCCTGGCGCTCTACCAACTCCCAGTATTGATTTCGCTTTAGCACCTGCTCATATCCCATGCGCCCTGATGCGTCTTGATAAAAGCGAAATTCAGGACGACGCAATGATCCTCCCCGCATATCAACGATATCCGCAGTGAAGGTCCAACCGCCATCCCGTAGAGCATTTGAATTTTGGATCATCGATTCCTGGAAACGCGCTCCATAGATATCGTCTGCCGTCAGTTGACTCTCATTGATAATTCGTCCACGTGAATCGCTGACCCGAACAATATCACCCACCGACAAAATACCGTCCGGGTTTTGACCATCCACGACACGAATTGAATAATTGGCATTTGGCGCACCCGTTTGATCCGAGGTATAGCGCCCCAATAATGCTTGCTGTAATGCGGGGGTTAGCGGCAGACTTTGGGGTGGTTGTGGTTGTGGTTGTGGTTGTGGTTGTGGTTGTGGTTGGGGTTGTCCTTCCCATTGATTCAGCAATTGTTGTAGCAACGGTAGCAAATACCCATACCAGTAAGACCAAGCAGGATCGACTCGGCCATAGCCCGTATATAAGCTTTGACTGCTGCCTACATCGCTACGGCGCGAGGTAAACGTGTTGCGTTGCTGGGATGGGAGATCCACACCACCATTTTGAAAAGAAACCGGCATATTGTCCCTGCACTTTTTTGTTCATGTGCGCAGTTGAAACGACAAACCGAGCAGCACAGAATCAAAATCATTGCGGCGTCGAGTTCTCAGGTACCACACCGGCAGGCGAGTGACACCGGTTTCAACTGTTCACTATAGGAAGCTCTGATTAATTCTAGCGCGAGCAGATTGTGGTGAAAAATCGTCCAGTTCAAGGCGCGGACCTTCGTAATAGCTGGCTATTGTGAAGGTCCGCCACTTAGAAGCGGGCGATTTTTCACCGCAAGATGCCGTATTACGAATTGATCAGAGCTTCCTATATTCTGTTTAACTGCCCGTCAGCACTTGCGCACACAGATTTCGTATTCGCAGCGCGGTTAAAAATCGCATTGATCAAGTAACAACTCAGTGAGTTGTCAAAAAATGAATTAACCGCTCAGATTGCCCCTGAAATACAGCAGATCATGGTGAAAACTGTGAGTTCACACCCATCAATGAGCATTTTTAACACCAAGCTAACGCATTTCAGGGGATAGCTGAGCAGTGACTTAATCAATACGCGTTATCGGGTCCTTTTGCAGACCTAACTATAAGAAACTGCGCGAATTTTCTAAATAAGACAGGGGGCATACGCCGAATGGCGTAAGCTCTAAAACAGGGCTTTTCCCTCCCCCGCTAACAGTCAGCGTAATGCAGAGTTCCGGTGTACCAGCAGGTGGGGCTACTAAGAGCATTCACAGTAATAACTCATGCGTAGCGCCCCAGCTGGTAAAAATCAGGGTGCGGCTCTCCGGCAATGGCCCGCGCCTTGCCAAAAGGGAATACCGAGCCGTAACCTCTGGGGCATTTTGCGCGAGGCTTTGCTATTAACCCGGCATTCCAATATGCCGTTTTCAGAGCTTCAGGCATCTCCCCTATCCAGGCGCCTGCCGCAGGCAATAGTCGCTCCCTTGGCAAGGCAGGCAACGCCGAGAGGGGAAATGCCTGAGGCACCTAACCGATTGATTATCCAAAAAACCTCAGTTGGGCGCAAAAAAGACGCGTAAGATATTGGTGTGCATGGTGAATCGGAAAAACTCGTGGTCACCTTATTGGTGATGAGAGGTTT
>JANTGD010000398.1 GCA_024763135.1 Thiotrichales bacterium
GGGAATGCATTCAATCAAAGCATTCACGCTTAAAATCCCCTCACCCCAACCCTCTCCCTGGGGGAGAGGGGGCTACGAACTCCGAAACTTGAGTTAGTAATAGCATTCGAGCGGTGACAAAATAAAACGCGTTCAGCCATCGAGTGACATACTAAGACAGCCCCCGCAAATCCTGCCTGCTACAACACAATTAAGCGCATTGGCTCTGTAGCAATGCGCCGGTTACAACCAGCTCGTTAACATAATACCCAGCCCGATCCGAGTGGTTGCACGATTGTAGTCGATCAGGCTTTCCCCATAGCCAGTGAAGAGTTGTACGTACCCTTGAAGCTTACCTTGCAAAGGAAAATTATAGTCGACTTGGAGTGCTCCCTTATTACGATCAAAGCGTAAATTATTTCGCCATTTCAAGCGCAAGGAGCGCCGCTGCCATTTATAATAAGCAGATAGCTGCAGATGCCCCAAATAGGTTTCTATATCCGGATTGTCATCCCCTTCTGCCTGCATTGGATCGGTTTTACGCTCTTCGGGAATACGTAACCAAGTTTGAAAATCGAGATAGACGTTCTTCCGCTGCAAAATGAAATCGAGATAAACACGATTCCAGCTACGTGAATTCGGGACAGTTTCACCATTGGATTGATGCGCCAGCCCCAAGGTCAGTGCTCGATTGCGCAGCCCCCAAACCGGAAAATCGGTCAACCATGTCAGCATTATCTCGGGCTCATGATTGGTTTCCCGAAACGGGCTGGAAATGCGTTGATTATACGCCTGCCAGTAGGATTGATTGGTATATGCAAAACTCAAGTAGCCATTATCCCTGAAGATCTGCGGCCACAGCATGGTCATGAAACTGAACTGAAATTTAATTTCGACATGGTTGTAGTTCGGGTCACCAGGATTCGCATAATAACTAAGCGGTAAAATATAATTGGCCCGATGGGGAGACATTGAGAACGCGCGTTTGCGATTCGTCAATGCGTTGAGGAACTTTGTCTCCAGCGCCAGCGTGTCAATTAATGCGTAACCTGCATCCGTGGACCCAAGCTCTCCGGCGTCTTCACTTTCCTGAATTGCTTGATCGCCCCACGCGGGAACTGCCAAGCACATCAACCAGCAGAGCAGCCCCCGGCATACCCACGTTACGTGCTGGGCGATTGACCCCGTCATAGCGTGTTATTCGCGTCGGTAACCTGTCTATCATACGAGGCAGTAAACGAGCCCCCTTGCAGCAGCGTCGCGCGGACTCCCACCCGCCGCACAAACTCAATAACCATCAACAGCTTTCCTTCAAAGTTCGCATCCAATTTCTTCAAATCATCGCCACTGGTCACTGCAAACCCAGGTTGGGCTTTTTGGGATGTCCGCTGCACTGCGAGCAGGGACGGTGGATAGCGCACCTCCAGCTTCACACGTAGGGGATAGTAACCAACAATAAAACGACGCATAGACTAAGACAATCCATCGTAAAGCTACATTCAGCGGGTCTCTGGACACTCAGATACAAGATGCTCCGGCGCAATACCGTGAATGGGTGCCCAGAGACTTGCCCGCGGGGAGTGCCCTAGTAGGTTGTTGAAAAACTCTCAGCTGGCACGATCCAGCGTTAATTGTGGCTCAAAATGCGCAGTTACTGCGTGTAAACTGCGCTTTTTCTCCAGATTTTGCCTTGTCTCGCACTCACCTGAGAGTTTTTCAACAGCCTGCTAGAGGTTACCACTCGGTGTTGCGCCTCTTGGCAAGAACCCGGCCATTGCCTGCGTTTGCCCAGTTATACAAATTTTGGCGCGATCGCCCAATTCATGCATTGTACGGTCGAATCTTCAACCCACACGTGGTCGATATCTTCCCGAGCAATAATCTCCAGATTGCGCACATGGCCCAGCCTAAAAGCAATTCAAGCTGACTAATCGGATTCACATTCTCCTGGCATTGATACCTCTTCACCCAGCCACTCAGTAATGAGTCCGGCTCGATACTGTGCGGATTGTTGTGCACGTGGCCGCCCGGCTAATGCCTCTCTGATGATATAAAAATCATGCACCCTTCATTGACCTCATCCGTTATTCACGGGCTTGGGGGCAGCCACCCGAGCATCTGGCCAGTCAATTCCCCAGCGATGGCTGTTATTAACCCGGCACTGCAACCGCTCAGTCTATGGAGGTCTCGAATCAAGGCAGGCTGACAGAAAAATTTTTTCTGTTCGTCCTCAGCGCTCAATCTCGTTTCGCCAAATACAATCGATCACTAAAAGTTGCAACCCAAGTCGGCTTATAGACCACCATCACGGTCATCGCAATACCATTGAGCGAACCTTCTGGCAACGCCAGTAACACAAGGAATGGAAGGAAATTTCTCCCCAACTCTGCTGCAGAGTACGCGTCACTCGCCAGCAAAACACCCCATGCACTGAAACCCGCCAATAAAACGCCGGCGAATGCCGCAAAAAAGGCGTTGATAAAAATGTAAATGAAAATATTTTGAGGCAGTTTTTTAACGGCCAGCAGCCGTAGATTATGGCTGAACAAAATTGGGACTGCGCCAAGTATCAGCGTATTGAGCGCAAAGGTCTCCATGGCGCCGCGTCCGTCAAAGACGGCCAGCATTACGAGCACCTGAATCGCGAGAAAAGCAAACTCCCAGCCAAACATCAAACAGGCTGCACTGGCACCTAAAAAGTGAAAACTCTGCCCTGGTAAGATACCTGCTTTGAGGTTCCAAAACAGCAATAGAACAACGATCGTCCCAAAGTAGACATTGGCAGAATCACGCTCCAGTAATTTATGCCATGGCGCACGCCATACCGCCAACACAGTAAGTAGCGCATACAGCGCCCAACTGAGCACTAACCAGGGCATTGTCACCAGACCAGCAGGAATATCCATGAGCCTAGTCTAATGAACTTACCTGCAACTGTGAATCCATTCTCTTCGCCATTGAGACGCTACCCCACAACAGACCTTAAACCTAAAAACCTCAGTTGGGCGCAAAAAAGACGCGTAAGATATTGGTGTGGATGGTGAATCGGAAAAACTCGTGGTCACCTTATTGGTGATGAGAG
>JANTGD010000399.1 GCA_024763135.1 Thiotrichales bacterium
CTTTTTCTCCAGATTTTGCCTTGTCTCGCACTCACCTGAGAGTTTTTCAACAGCCTGTTAAGGAAGCTCTGATTCATTCTGGCGCGAGCAGATTGTGTTGAAAAATCGTCCAGTTCAAGGCGCGGATCGCAGGTAATAGCTTGCTATTGCGTAGACCCGCGACGCCGAAGTGGGCGATTTTGTGCCACAGGATGCCGTGTTTCGAAGTGATCAGAGCTTCCTTAACCCTCACTTAACCCACTCCCTTTGAGAGGCTGCCGTAAAAGCGTTCGCTATTCGACAGCCTCGTGCAGCGAGCGATGTGCTGCCAGAAACAACCACCATAAGTCGTTCTTTCTATGAGGATAAGAGAAATTACACTTTTTCCTATCCGCGTGTCACAAAGTCCTGGGCGGACTTTTGCGACACTCTCTTTGGGGGCGAGGGATTTTTTATGCTAGCACTTATATAACGATTAATAATCCATAGCACGACAAGCCTTCTGCCTACTCGTATTCGATATGTAGCAATGGTGCAGCTACTGGATCACCCTCGAAAGATCGGGCAACGCGCTTACCCTTTCCGGTAATAAAAAAGGTCATAGCATTACCTGCTCGCCAGTCTGTTTTTCTTACGATTTCCTGAATGACCTTTGTGATATCAGGGCTTCGCTGGGCAGTGCCGTGGCTGCCTTTCCTTAACCAGGATTCGGGATGCCACGTCACAAAGCTGTCGGTTCTGTTGCGATTACTCAAGTCCCATTTTGTCGCTGTAAATTTCTTCGAATAAGCCATTTTTTCGCCGTGAATATAGAGTGTTGTCTCACGGGAATTTTTCTCGTCTGCCT
This sequence comes from Thiotrichales bacterium, assembly GCA_024763135.1. Lineage (GTDB taxonomy): Bacteria > Pseudomonadota > Gammaproteobacteria > UWMA-0217 > UWMA-0217 > JANTGD01. Next base: position 827 of record JANTGD010000399.1, read on the forward strand.
CAAACTGTATCCAGGCCTTCCGAATGACAGCGTTTGCAGGCAGGTTTAGCTTGTTGAAGCGAAGCGCAATGACCTGATCCCTTTTGTCATTGACCATCTCCAGGTCACTGCTGTCAATATACATCTCCCCATCGTATTGTTCTTCAACATCGTATTTCCCTGCAGCAATGCGGCGTTCCAGTTTCTTGATCGGCGTTGTAACCACGACATTCTCTTGGCTCGCGGTGTAATCTGCCGAAGTCCAGGAATCCAGGATGGTGGGTGCAATGATGATCGCTGCATCTGAATCATCGGGTTGAATGGTTGGCGCGTTTTTAACAATACTGAAGCGGTCTCGAAATTTACCGGCGTCATTGATCATCGATACGCTTAATCTATCGTTATTGATGTCGATGGCGAGTGAGCCCGGCTCACGGTGAGAGACCGCCATAGCAGGATGATCGAGATGACCTTTAGAACTGACTGACGAGGCATTTCCCGCGACGACGTAAACGGTACCTTGTTTGCTGCTTCCCTTTTGGTAAACGCCGCTGCCAGCCTGCCCATCAATAATAAGATCATCGACCGCACGGCCATTTCCCCTGTCTAAAAGGTACTCAGGGTGACGGGCCAGGGCTTTGGCTTTTTCATAAAAGCCATGCAGAAAATGGGAGCGTTCGTAGGCGTGCGAGTGGCCAGTCATTACCAGGTCAACACCACCGGCCTCAAGCAACGGCAGGATGGCGGAGCGCATGTGGGTCTCAATAGTGCCATGGTCTGCATCATGGCTACCTTTGCTGTAAGGGGAGTGATGCCAGGCAGCAATAGTCCATTTTGCGGTGTTTTCAGCAAGATCCGCTTTCAGCCAGTTTATCATTCTCTGGTCAAACCGGTCACGCCGATCAATGCTGAAAAAGGAGTCGAGTACGATGACATGTACATTACCAAAATCAAAGGAATAATAGGCTTCAGTTTCGGAAGGTACACCGCCCGCTTCGGCAGCTGTGGGAAAACTGAATATATCGTAATAAGGACCGGTCTGAAAAACAGAATCAGCGGAGTCTTTTCGTTTTCCTGGCTTATTGGCTTCGTGATTACCAATGGCCGACCAGACAGGCGTATGGCGTAGCACCGGTCTGTAACGATCAAATACTGCGACCTGATACTGCCGGTCGAGACCAGAGCGGTAAGCATTATCACCTAGCAACAATAAAAAATCGGTTTTTCGATCAGCCGTGCGCTGCAGATAGCCATCCCGAACCCGGCGCGCAACTTTGCCGGATTGGTCACCGGGATCACCCAGCACCCAGATTCGCGTTGCGACGCTCTCGCCGGGCGGTGGTGATGTGTGGAAGTAGTATTGGCTGCCTCCGGCAATCTCTCCTGAAGAATCGTGAATTGAATAGTAGTAGCGTTTCGCCGGTGCCAGGCCGGAAATTGAAATCACATGCTCTTTCGATGCGGTCGTCTCCTGTACCTGATGTTCAACAGAACCCGGTGTATCACCGTAATAAAGCGTACTGAGGGTGGGGCTATCGGTGCGCCAGCGGACAATGATCCCAGTATCCGACGGCTGTTGCAGATAGGGGCCTCTGATCAACTGGGCCGCACCTGTGGTGGAGCAGGCGATAGTTAAGATGGCAAACAGAAACAGGGTAGGGCATCGACTGAAGAAAAGGAATCGCATAGATTAGGCCTCTGGAGGTTCTACCGCGTCAACATCAGGTTGCGGCTGTCGGATTAAGGCGAAACAACGACAGTATTGATGGTTCTACGCACATCACTTCGCGTACGCTGGAGCGTAACCATAAAGCCCACAGCAGGTTGGTTAAAAGTACTGCCAGAGCAGCCCCTTCGATCCCCATCAGGGGGGTCAGGATGACGCTAGTCAGAACCAGCGCCAGCAACGACCAGGAAAAGGCTTTGAGGCATAGCATTTGATGCCCAGTCACTGAGAGCAGCGTCGCAACGGGGCCGATTATGGCAAGCACAAGCTGTGAGCCCGCGAGAATCAGCATCGCCGGATATGCCGAGATAAATTCGTCGCCAAACCAGGAGAGGATCTCCCTGCCAATAATGACGAGCGTTCCGATTGCAAGCAGGGCACCAACGCTGGTCAGCATTGTGGCTACTCGAACAATGCGTTGAATCGTCAGCGTTTCTCCAGCGGCATAGTAGCGTGATACCTTGGGCATCAACACGGCATTGACCGCCAGAAAGCCGAAGGAAATGATCAGCGCAATGCGGTACC
>JANTGD010000400.1 GCA_024763135.1 Thiotrichales bacterium
AATTGTGGCTCAAAATGCTCATTTACTACGTGTAAACTGCGCTTTTTCTCCAGATTTTGCCTTGTCTCGCACTCACCTGAGAGTTTTTCAACAGCCTTAAGGAAGCTCTGATCAATTCGCAACACGGCATCTTGTGGCGCAAAATCACCCACTTCGGTGTGGCGCATCTTCGCAATAGCCAGCGATTACCTGCGATCCGCGCTTTGAACGGGACGATTTTTCACCACAATCTGCTCGCGCCAAAAATAATCAGAGCGTCCTTAACCCTCACGCCACTCTCTCTTCGAAGTGAGAGGATGATTGTGTAAGAACGTTTACAACGACTGATACTACGACGTGAGACGCCTTCGCAAAGCACAGTCAGCGCCACAATCAGTCTGCGTGGCAGCTTTGCGACACCCTCTCTGACAAAAGGGATTTACCTACTTCACATTGCATTTGCTAGACTACGCGCGTCTTTTCAACCGATCTGCGAGGAACTTGCATGGAACACAAACTCCCTGACCTGCCTTTTGCCAAAGAAGCATTGGAACCCCACATTTCTGCCGAAACGCTGGACTACCATCATGGCAAACACCATCAAACCTATGTTACTAACCTGAACAAACTGATCCCGGGCACCGAATTCGAATCTATGGCACTCGAGGACATTATTAAGAATGCGCCAGCTGGCGGCATTTTCAATAACAGCGCCCAGGTTTGGAACCATACATTCTACTGGAACTGCCTGAGCCCCAATGGTGGCGGTGAACCAACAGGCGCTCTGGCCGATGCGATCAACGCTGCATTTGGCTCATTTGCCGATTTCAAAGAAAAGTTTTCCACCTCCGCGGCAACCAACTTCGGTTCAGGCTGGACCTGGCTGGTCAAGAATCCCGATGGCAGCGTGGAGATTATGAACACCGGTAATGCTGGCACACCATTGACTGTGGAAGGTAAAACGCCGCTGATGACCTGCGATGTCTGGGAGCATGCCTATTACATCGACTACCGTAACGCCCGCCCTAAGTACATCGAATCTTTCTGGAATCTCGTGAACTGGGAATTTATCGGTAGTAACTACGCTGGCTGAAACACTGGCAATACAACGCGGAATAAAAAAGAGCGCCACCGGCGCTCTTTTTTATTCACGCACAAGCCCCCCGCACACGATACCTATGCAGCACTTTTTAGCTTATCAGCCAGCCGCAGCGCAAGCGCCAGAATTGTCACTGTGGGATTTGCATATCCCCCAGTCGGAAAAACGGAACTGCTCGCAATATGTAGATTCCGCACGCCATGCACGCGACAGTCTTTATCCACTACACTGGTCTTGGGATCCTCCCCCATCCGTGTGGTACCCATCAGATGATGTAACCCATTATCTGCGTAAGTCGGCAAGCCATGAGCATCTGTATCTGCACGTTCCACCCGACCAAGTCCAGTGTTTTCCAACTCACTGACCAACAGATCCTGGGCGCGACCAAGACTCTCGATATCTGCTTTGTCCCATTCAAAATGCACCCGAATCTTAGGGCAGCCCAACTCATCTTTTTCATCGATCAACGTCACACGATTATTGGGATTGGGTGATTGTTCCACAAAAGCAATTAATTCCATGCGCCGATATTTTTTCTCGTTATTCTTGAATTTAGACCATCCTCCCTGACCAAATCCTGGTTGCAGGCTGCCGCCGTGAAGTGTTTTTTGCACCATCATACGCGTGAGGTGTTTGCTGCCTCTGGCCATTTTCCACAGGTGCGTAACAAAGTGCTTGGGTACGCGGCGCCCTTTCAATTCAATCGCGACTTCTTTAAGACTCAACAAGGCCTCTGTCTCATGCGGTTCTGGCATGGGAAACATGGTTGCACAGAAATTCCGTAACCGCTCTTTGCGCATGACTGCCTCGGACAAGGAAAATTTCCCCAGCACCGAACAGCCCCGCATCAGGCGCATATCATACAAGCCCAGGGTATTGATCAGCTTGGGATCATGTGGAAAAAAATTGCCACTTGCGGCCATACCATGGTCCATGTAATAGCGACCCACAACATCCTGTGCATTACCCAGCCCCTGCGCGTGACGGCTGCGTGAACTAAGCAATAACCGGGGAATCTGGAATCCCCCCCCGGCGAGAACAAACTGTTTGGCTCGACAGCGCACTTCTTTGCCATTGAGTGTTTTTATCACTGCTTCGGTTACCTGCTCGCCACTTTCATCGCTGAGCAGTTCCGTGACAGTCGCGTGTAAATAGATATCCACATTGGGAGACTGTTCTGCCTCCTGCGGGAAATCATGGCCAAAAATGCGTGTGGGCCCAAAAGTGAAAAAATCGGTCACAATGGCGTGATCGTCCAGCGCCATCGGCTTGAATTCGTCGGTTTCCCAATGTCCCGGGCCATACTGATAGGGCCCCACACGACAAATCTCATGCACCCGGGCGTAATAAGGATCCAGATCCTCGCGCTTAATCGGCCACCCACTGTAAGGAATCCAATCGCGTTTTTCGAAATCGATAGCATTCAATGGCGCATAGCGGTAGCCGTACTGCTTGTCCGACATTTTGATGATCCAGTGATTCGCCGTCCCACCGAGCTGACGCAGGTGGGTCTCATCCACAGGCTCATGAAAATCACCCGTGATTTCGCCCGAACTGAGCTGTTGAATCCGATGGTCGGACCGCGTGCCACCACTTTCGAGAAGTACGACCTTAAGCGGAGAGTCTGCGAATTCCTTGGCGAGTAGCGTCCCGGCGGGACCCGCCCCGATGATACATACATCCGCCTCGATGAGATGCTGATCGTCGAGCGTGCGCGCATCCATTGCCATAGCGTTAAACCTCAGTCTTTGAGTTGATTTATGCAGGATAGGGGAGTTTCGCAGCGCGCGCGTTGACAACCTTCAAACTTGCAGCATTCCATTGCCTGCCGCATCTAAGACAAGCCCACAGTGAAACCTTCCTTCAGCGGGGCTCTAGTACACCGACAAGCCCAAACTGTCTATATCAGCGCAAACCCACGCGTTCAGAACAAGGCATTGTTGCGAAGCCATGGTTGTTCCATGTCGAGCA
>JANTGD010000401.1 GCA_024763135.1 Thiotrichales bacterium
ACCTCTCATCACCAATAAGGTGACCACGAGTTTTTCCGATTCACCATGCACACCAATATCTTACGCGTCTTTTTTGCGCCCAACTGAGGTTTTTAGGCTGAAACATCTTATACGCCGATTTTGGAACTTTCCTGGGCCGTATATAGGTTGCTGGAGCAGGACTTAGGCGGTGGCAGTTTCGTCTTTCTGTGTGCGCAACGGGGCGTGGCTCGGTGTAGGTGTTGTAACTGATTTGAGCACTCCGAGTGCCAGAGAATAGTCCTGATCGTTGCGATAGAATGCGCCCAGAGCCTCGCGGGCATTGCGTATGATTTCGCTGGCTTCTTTGGGATGTTCTAAGTAGTAGCTACATTTTTCTTCCACATCGCTCAAATCCCAGCGGGTGGCGACATAGGTTTCACCCGCGCGGAAAATGTCTGGATAAGTATTCAAATGGGAGATATCCGGCTTGATCAGCAATACATCACAAGCGATGGCATAGAAATCGCGGTAAGTGATCTCGCCCCAACCGAAGGGGCTGAAGCCAATGCGTGATTGGGCGAGTTCGTAGATGAATTTTTTGAATCCCATCCTGCGTGCATCATTGAGGTTGGTGACGACCCGGTAACGGTTTCGCATGCCTTCGAGTATTTTGAGAGACTCAACACGATGCCGGTAATAGTACCAGCTGTCTTTTTCGTCACCCATGCCCACGCGGCAGTTGATGTCGATGGTTTTCCTGATGGGCACCCAGCGCGCGTAGCGGCTGAAATTGAAAAACCGCCGGATATCTCTGAATGTGGCGACGTTCCAGCCAATCATGAGTTTGTGTTCGAGTGATTCGGGCAGGTAGGAACCAAAATTGAAATCCCCAGGATCAATATTGTATTTGCGACTCACAAAATCGCTGAACACGTATCCGCCACGATAGTCTTTACGATATTCAGAGAGGTCTTTGTAGAGCTGCTTTTTAACGTACTTATCGACGAATGGCAGGATGCCGAAGAAGGGCGTGCTGCTTTGGTCAAAGGTATCCAGATACACGATGCGCAGCTGTGGGTGCTGTTCACGCAGTTGCTGGAAGTAGTCAGTGGTTTCTTGCGCAGAATAGCTCCAACTGGTTGCAATGATGGCAATATCAGGGGCGTGGTTTTCGAGCGCTTGGCTTACTGCGGCGAGCGAATTTGCGGGTTCCAGCGCGACACTGTAACCCTCGCTCAGGAAACGTGCCTGATACTCTCGAAACGGTTCCACGGCATACGTTGCAATTTCGTCGTCTTCCCAATTGCCTGCTATTAAAACCTTGATCATGATGTATTTGACTCAAATTTTTGGGCGTGCCGTTACCTGGCTGGGGTGGCTGTCGCCTCTTCAGAATATTGTTTTTGGATAGATTTCGTTACGCTTGGTGTATAAAACGAATCAGACAAACTTGTTAACATTCATTGTAAGTGATACTGATGCATCTTTCGTATAAAACTTGTGAGTCAGTCCACACAAGCGTAGTGTCACGGCCCGAAAGCGACTAACCGGGAACCGACCGAAGGGAGCATTGAAGGAGTAAACGGTGAAATGTGAACGGTGCCCGGGCGCAACTCAAGGGAGTTCACTGCGATGGTGAATATTGGCGTTGATTTGGGAGGCACCAAGATCGAGGTGGTGGCTTTGGCGCCAGACACCGGGTGCGTACTGGAGCGCGAGCGCGTTGCAACACCGCAGGGGAATTATGCGGCGACGTTAGCGGCGGTTGCGCAGTTGGTCGATCAGATTGAGTCCAGCTTGGGGAAGCGTGGCACGGTGGGTATCGGCCTGCCTGGCTCGCCTTCCCCAGGTTCGAGGCTGATGCGCAATGCGAATTCGACTTGTCTCAATGATCAGCCGCTGCAGCAGGATATCGAACGGTTACTGGATCGGTCGGTGGCGATTGCCAATGACGCCAATTGTTTCACCCTTTCCGAAGCCACCGATGGAGCAGCCGCAGGGGCCAGGAGTGTGTTTGGGGTAATCATTGGCACCGGTACCGGAGCGGGTGTGATAGTCAATGGGCAGCTGCACGAGGGTGCCAATGGCGTGGCGGGAGAATGGGGGCACAATCCCTTGCCCTGGCCCGCTCAAGATGAATATCCGGGGCCGGGTTGTTGGTGTGGTTTGCGGGGCTGCATAGAGACTTGGCTCAGTGGTCCTGCGCTCCAAAGGGATCATCGGGTCCATACCAATCAGGTAGCCTCGGCTTCACAGATTGCAGTGGATGCGGCTGCGGGGGATCGAGCGGCCCTGGCAACATTGGAACGTTATGCGTTGCGGATGGCCAAAGCGCTTGCACATGTGATCAATATTTTGGATCCGGATGTGATCGTCCTTGGCGGGGGTCTGTCGAATATCGAGTTTTTGTATCGACGTGTGCCCGAGTTGTGGGCAGAGTATATTTTTTCGGACTGTGTGCTGACGCAGTTGCGGGCCCCGCGATTTGGAGATGCCAGTGGGGTACGGGGGGCGGCATGGCTAGGAGCGAACAATGCAGCACAATGAGCAAGAGTTTTTGCGGGCTTTCAATGGTCGCCTGATTGCGCTGCGACGTTGGGAGGATTTAGCCCGTTTTTGGGAGACACTGGAGCAACAACCCAATGGTTGGTATCTGTACGCGGTCGGTGAATCCCCCCCGACCGCGCCCATCGATGCGCAGCGACTTCACACCTTTATTCTCGAGATCGATGCACTGCTGCGACGCGATCATGATGAAGCTTACTGTGGCATTGTTTATGCAGACGATCACACTCACCCCACCTTTGTAAAAATCTATGATCCCAACAACCTTGGCGCCTCCTGCGGTTCGAGTGGTGTACGCGTGTTACCGGGGTGGATACTGTCACGTGTCCCTCCAGCGGATCTCCAGGCGGCATTTGCGCCACCGGCGAATCGGCGTCGTTGGTGGCAGCGATTGTTCACCTAGTACCTCGTCCAGCTTAAAATGACGGGCGCAGTTGTCCTGTCTGCATGCCTGGCGGTGTTGCACTCCTTGGGAAGGGAACAACCATTCCCTGCG
>JANTGD010000402.1 GCA_024763135.1 Thiotrichales bacterium
AAAGACGCGTAAGCAATTGGTGTGCCTGGTGAATCAGAAAAACTCGTGGTCACCTTATTGGTGATGAGAGGTTTTTCTGGTTTGCCAGGTGCGCCAATTGCTTGCGTGGACTTTCGTGATCCGACTGCGGAATCTAGGTTGAATAAACGTCCATGCATTGTGTTGCTCCTTAGGGTGCCGCATCGGTGGCGTACAAGGTCTGCACAATACGTCGTGCACCTTTACCGCTCATGCCGTAACCAGAGACACGAAACAAATGCGCGGCGGATCCTGCGATACCGCCGTTGTAACTCACCGATTCGCCTGGGAGGCTGCGGGCTCCCGCGTATTCGATGACGTATGCGCCCTTGGGCGTGGTTTGAAAACTGAAGCCTTCCGGGCCTGCCCAGTTCGCCTGTGAGGGATCGATCTCCCCAATGGGGTAATAGGCATCGCCTTCGGTGGTGAAACTCTGTGCTATGCCATCGGAGACAAGCGTTTCGATATTGCGTTCGCCACTGCGTATGACACCTTCTGCATCCCCCAAGGCCTGAGCGACGAATTGGGTATTGTTCGTCATCATGGTTTCCATCAAGAGAATTCTTGCGGCGGTCAATGACAGTACCGTCATAACCATGAGAAACAGCAGCCCCATGACCAGGGCGATACCCCGTTGGCGATGTATCGTTGGGAGAATGAGCCGGTGCATAGTCAGACTCGGTTTCTCAACATCACGGTGGCCGTGTAGAGCTGCCTTTGGTAATGGTCATTGGGGGTGTAAACCACGTCGCCCAACCTGTAAGTGTTGGTGTCGAGAAATTCTCCCGTTTCGCAGCGACTGCGGGTCAGTAGCCAGACCCGTACTGCTTTGACGGCCTGCCAGTCAGTGACCTGATCTGCATTGAAGTAACGATCGACCGATCCATTGCCGTCCTGATCTACACCATATTGCAGCTGCAATTGTTCGATACCACTGGCGTATTCTTCCGTTTCGGGCAGACCACTTGGTGCCAGGGAGACGCGAAATAGCGCAGGCATGGCATTAGCACGGCAGTGCACATCCCGGGAGCGACCTACAAAGTAGGCAGCGGCCACCAAAGCGCTGGTTTTGCGGCCTGGATCGGTAATACGGTTGGCGGTGAGTGTTGCATCCCGGCCCCGGAACAGGCGTCCTGTAAAAAAACCACTGCGCAGATAGAGTTGCTCATCTTGGAACAGTGTTGCCTCGGCAAATGCGGCATAGCGTGTCACGAGTATGTCCCCGCGCAGATAGTCGCTGGCGCGCACACAATCATACGGATCTCCGGCGGGGTTCAGGCGACTATCATTCAGCCCCAAAATCGATTGTTCAAGCATGCGTCCCCAGCTGTTGTCATCGAGTGCGCAGGTGGCGGCAGCAGCTGTCAGTCCCTCTGTGCCGAAAATCTGATGGGTTTGAATGACGCCGGAAAAATAATTGGAGCGACGGATGTCCGCAACGATTTGATCCAAAGCGAAACGGCCATTGTCTTGCAGGTGATTGAATTCCTGCTGGAACTCAAAGCCTTTTTTTTGCGCAATCAACAGCTGCCCCATACCCATAATCAACAGCTGCCCCAGCAGCAGTGCAATCATGATCTCGACCAGGGTAAAGCCCAGGACCTTGGGAGGAGTGATGGAGTTGGGGAACCGCTCGTTCACAGGGTCAGCTCCCGTTGCACGCAGCGCAGATCACTCGCATCGACCGGTGGACATCGGCGACCCGTGGCGCCATTGCGGTCCCCGTCCCAACGCACCGTCAGTGTGAAACTTGGATCCGCCCAGGATATTTCTCCCTCTCCCGCAGGCAGATTGATCGCCAGCAAGTCTAGCCATTGTGCCAAGTCGTAACTGGCTAACTGACTACTGTCACAAGTTTCCCGTGCGCAATCCAAATCGGCGACAACTTCTGTCCCAGGGGCAATCATGTAATTGGCAGGGGTACGGGCTCCTTCGGGATTGGCGAGGATGCGTTCCACCATGCTATTTGCCTGGTCGATGGCTAGTGAGCGGAGGTGTGTCGCGACATTCGCGTGTAGAACACTCTGCTGCAGATGCGCGAGTCCTAGCATCCCAACCGAAAAGATCAACAGCGCGACGAGGATTTCGATCAATGAAAATCCCTGCTCAGCATGAGTGCTGGGCAGTATTGCTGTCTGTTTGCTGTGGTATAGGTCCATGCGCTGCGATAACTGTGGTTAAAGCTGACAATCGTGGATGCCGGCATCGCTTGCCACGCGTGTGTTCAGGGCCCCGGCTTTGGACAGCAGCAGCGCGCGGGTGTGGGGCGCAAATCCACGGCTGTCGCAAAATACGATAGCGCCGGATTGACTGTTGCCAGTCCCATCCATCGGGCGCCCGGCCGGCGTGAAGGCAATGCTGTTTGCGAGTGCAGCGGATGCGCTCATTGTCAAGCCTTCACTGGCGGCACTGGATTGTAAGAGCTGCTCGTTGACATCCATTTGATTGTTATTGTTGCGATCTTCAAAAACGATCCAGCCTTGTTCCCAGGACGCCCCTGTACTGCATTGCAGGCCATCGAGGCTCGGGCACAACGCCACGCGAAAGCCGCGTTTGATGGCTTCGCTGCGTGCAAGCCATAAGCTGGCGGTCATTGCCTGATTTGCACTACGCAGGCGGCCGTTTTGCACCAGTTCTAAAAAACTGGGGACACCAACCGTCAGGACGATTGCGAACACTGCAATCGTGACGATCAATTCGACCAGCGTCAGCCCATGAAAAGTGCGCATAGATTCATTTTGTTTAGAGCTTTCTGCCGAAGTGGAACGTGCGTGACTCAACCCACGGCGCCTCGCGATCGCTGCGCTTACGCAAAACGACGCTTGTTGCGGTTATCGGCATTTTGCTGCGTGACTTTAGAACGGTGAGGACAAGCAGGGCCGGTCTGATATTGAACCTAAAAACCTCAGTTGGGCGCAAAAAAGACGCGTAAGATATTGGTGTGCAAGGTGAATCGGAAAAACTCGTGGTCACCTTATTGGTGATGAGAG
>JANTGD010000403.1 GCA_024763135.1 Thiotrichales bacterium
CTCCTGCTTCTTCTGCTCGCAGGAGGAGTTGTACGTGGGTCAAAATTCGATGCAAATTACCCCGTCTGGTGGGTCAATTTTGGGTGCAAATCAACAGTGCAAAGGTATTCGAGTCGGGTGGACCATTTTTGGATCTATTAAGAAAAACGTCGCGTGAAGCAAAAAAAGACCCTCGATTGTCAGAGCATGGCGATTTAGTCGAGTTCCGATTTTTTGGGACTACGTTCCCCATCAAGCCAAGGACCCTTTTCTATGATTGGTTGTACGTTAATGCGTTAAATCAGAACAAAGCTCTTGCTGATGGGCTGATGGCGTTTTCAGGATTCTCAGATATCGAGTTCAATCCCAAAAAATCGATCAACTGTCAGGCGTATTCAGCAGCGCTTTACCATGCATTGCTTTCGAGCGGAAAACTAAATAGGTCACTTCAGTCTCTTGAGACGTTTCGAGACATTATGATGAAGGAGTACGAAGAGCGGGACAGGACCATCCAAGTACAGAGGAAGATTCTGTGACATTGTATAAACAACAAGAAGATAGTCTTTAGATTTATAATCCGTTGAATTTTTTCTCGTCTGACCGTTCATTCCGCTTTAAAGATAAACCCGTTTAGATCGCAGCCATATGCCTGGACTAATATTACAATTTGAGTGCCCTTGCGGCTTGAAGGGAGTGGCACACCCAGGTGCTACCGAGGACAGTTGGGAAGAAGGAGCAGAAGTAATGGCTTTTAACCAAGCAACTCAAGTGATAGAAACCTTGAGTGAAAAAAAGGCCAAAAATAGAAACCTAGTTATCTGCCGAGATCCCTTCGTCGGTCTAGCTCCTTTGGATCCCACTCGTGTGATAGAAAATTGTCCGTGTCCGAGATGCAAAAAGAGGACACTCAAATTCACGCGCTTGGGAAATTGGGATTGAGTAAGGTCTTCATTTGAAGTAACTCGGAAATGATGAAAGATAGTTCTACTCTGTACTTCAACTCACCCAAGCAGGCTGGGCAGTTTGGCAGAAAACTGAAGCTAAAGACCCAAGCCCGCAATATCGTCTGGAGTCGTTACAAAGTCACAGTGCCCAACCAATATATCGAGGAGGCACGCTCCCTTTATATAGAACTTGGTAACGAGATCGCTAAGCATTCAGTTAACGTCGGCGCATTCGGCGCCACCTTACTCCAATTGCTTGGCGAGGTTAGAACATCTGATGGTTACGAAGAATTGGTACTTGAGGCGTTTCGGCGATCGACCACAACGCTTGAGAATGCATCGCCTGAAGAGATAGCTGAGTACCTATCTGGCATGTCACCTGAAGCACTGGCAGGAACAATAAACAACGTCAAAGGAATTTACCATGAGTACAAATTTGAAGCTGCCGAGAACGCAGACGGAGATGAGTGGCAGGCAAGCCTCATGCCTGACACTAACTACCCCGGTGCGGATATCGTCCTGCATAATAATCTCACGGGAGAATCGGTCGAGATACAGCTAAAAGCAACCGACTCTATCGCTTATCTGAGCGAACACTTTCAACGCTATCCTGACACACCTCTTTATGCGACCACCGAGGTCGCAAAGAAGCATGCCGAAGCACAGAGTAGCGGGATTTCTAATACTCAGATCAGCGAAGATGTATCCGAGACTACCACCAGTTTGATTGAGGAAACACCCGTTGAGGCCGGACCAGCAGTTCTTCTCGAAGATACAATGAAGGGTGGGATTATCGGTGCGGCGATCTCGGAAGGGATTCAAGCTTTTTACGCAGCGAAAAAAGGCGAACGGTTTGCGTTCGATCAGCAACGATTAATACAGGCTGCGAAAAGGAGTGCATTGTTAGCCTTGGCAACTGGAATCATTACGTAGAGTCATTACACGGCGGATGTCCTATATTTTTGAGTAAGCATCAGAGAGACCACTGCTTTTGAATGTCAGGTTTATATTGTTAAAGGAAGTTCAGCAGGTCGCCTATCTCATCCGTCGCCAGTCCCAGGGTGGAATCCGCGCAGGAGCAGACCATAGTCAGACACTGCCAGAACCGCATCTTAAGATTTCTCAGTAATTGGAGATTCTGGCTCTTTTGATTTTGGTTTTGTGTATAGTCGAAGTAGTGCAATTGATTCTCAAAATAACGCAGCAGGCGATGTGTATTTCCAAGTAACCACTCCTTCCGTATTCAATTTGGACGGGTTATTTGGCTTGACCGGATCAGGCCGAATCTCAGCTGACATAAAAATTAGCGATTTGACCGTTAGTGGAGGAGCAGCCGGGTTCATTTACCACAGCTTGCAGCGGAGCTTGGAGACTGTAGATCAAGTATTCATAGTCGGTGGTCGAGGGTAGCGCAACACGATGACAAAACAATCTTCGAAGCCCTATTTCCGCATTGCCGTTAGCGGTTTGTATCTAGCACTACGCGGCGGCGCGGTTTTGGTTTGGCGCGCAGTTAGGTTGCTCGCGGCCGGCACTCAGACCTCTCCAAGCGGCGACGAGCTCAACAGCTCGGTGCGAGGCGGAGTGCTGAATTTTCGGACGGGGAAGTTTGACGATGGCACGGACCCGGCTGGCATCTACAAATTGGACTAACAAATCAAGTCGCTAGCGCCGGGCGCCTTTCGACAGAGCCGCCTTCCCGATTGAGCCACCGTGACGACCAGCGTCTAGGGCGGGATTGCGCAAAGTGCTGGTAGCAATCTCGATCGACCGCCCAACCTTCACGCCGGCCCACGCCATCATCCCACTCCAGAGCAACGGCAGCCCCAGGTAGAGGCTGGTCGTGATCATGTTGAGCAGCATACGTTTGGTATCGTGCTCGCCGGGGTTTGCGAACATCTGCAGGAAGACATTCACATCCGGGTACATGGACAGGATGAGGTTCTGGTCCACCCACAGCGCCAGGTACCAGAGCACGCTCCAGAATTTGACGGTAAAGATAGCCATGGCGCCGATGACCATCATGGAGATGGAATAACGCGACAGCACCACGATCATGGGCAGCAAGGCATAGATGCCGAGCA
>JANTGD010000404.1 GCA_024763135.1 Thiotrichales bacterium
CAATTAACGCTGGATCGTGCCAGCTGAGAGTTTTTCAACAACCTTGTATATCCAAAAAGCGGTATGTTGAGGCTCGGGGGAGGCAGATCGACACAGCTAAGTCGTCACATCAAGCATTGTCTTACTGAGTCGCTGTACCGATCCCCAACGCCGCTTCCACCACGGCACGTTGCTGCTGCTGATGGACCTTCAGACTCCCCACTGCGGGTGATGCCGATGCAGGTCGGCTGGCCAGCTCAATATTCACCTGAGCACCCAATACGCGCTGAAAGTAATGCTGCTGGGAAAACCAAGCGCCTTGATTCATGGGTTCTTCCTGACACCAGACAAAGTGCTGCACATGCGCATAGGGAGCCAGTACGCGCGCCAGGTCTTCCCGCGGAAAAGGGTAGGCCTGCTCGATACGCACGATGGCGACGTGTTCGAGCTTGTCATGGCGGCGCCGCTCCAGTAGATCGTAGTAGACCTTGCCACTGCACAGCACCACACGCTCGACCTGCGCGGGATCCACGGCGTCGATTTCGCCAATGACGGTTTGAAACCCCGCTTTGGTGAAGTCTTCCCTGCGACTGACCGCCAGCGGATGGCGCAACAAACTCTTGGGCGTCATCACAATGAGCGGCTTGCGATAATTGCGGATCATTTGTCGTCGTAACATATGAAAGGTCTGCGCTGGTGTAGTGGGGATGCAGACCTGAATATTGTGTTGTGCGCACAATTGCAGGTAGCGCTCCAGTCGCGCAGAAGAATGCTCCGGCCCCATGCCCTCGTACCCGTGGGGCAAAAACATCACCAAGCCGGACAGTCTCCCCCATTTCTGCTCACCAGAACTGATGAACTGATCGATGACGACCTGCGCGCCATTGGCAAAATCGCCGAATTGCGCTTCCCAAATAGTGAGCGTATCGGGTTCAGTCGTTGCGTATCCGTATTCAAACGCCAGCACCGCCTCCTCAGATAACAGCGAATTGATAATCATCAGCGGTGCCTGATCGTCGGCCAAATTTTTCAGCGGAATGTACATATGACAATCCTGCTGATCATGCAGCACCGCATGACGATGAAAAAACGTGCCGCGCTCACTGTCCTGCCCCGACAGGCGGACCGCATAACCCTCGGTCAACAGGGACGCGTAGGCCAGTGTCTCACCAAACCCCCAGTCGGCGGGTGCCTGCGCCTGCCCCATCTGCTGACGTCGCATCATGATGCGCTGGACGCGCGGATGCAGGTGCATATCGTCGGGTACCCGACTGATCAATGCCCCCAACTGCAAGAATGCCTCGGCAGAAATCGCAGTGTTCACCGGCGTATCCCAGCGCTGTTTGCTAAAGCGCTTCCAGTCTTCTGCATAGGGGCGCTGAAACTCACCCTCAGGCAACAAATGTGGCACAACCGGTTCACCCTGTTCAAGGCGCGCCCAGCTTTGGCGCACCACATCATCAACGCGCGCTTCGCTGAGCACGCCATCGGCGATCAGTTCCTTGGCATATCGTTCGCGTGTTGTGGGTAACGCGCGGATTTTTTTATACATACACGGCTGCGTAGCAGCTGGCTCATCCGCCTCGTTGTGGCCATGGCGCCGATAACATACCAGATCGATCACCACATCCTTGTGAAAGCGCATGCGAAAATCCAGGGCGAGCTGGGTGACAAAAACCACCGCCTCTGGATCATCGCCGTTGACGTGGAAAATCGGCGCATTGACCATCTTAGCCACATCGGTGCAATAGTAGGTGGAGCGCGCATCCCGCTGGGTACTGGTGGTAAAACCAATTTGATTATTAATGACGATACGTAGGGTGCCACGCGTCTTATACCCACGCGTTTGCGACATATTGAGCGTTTCCATCACCACACCCTGTCCGGCAAAAGATGCATCCCCGTGAATAACGACAGGCAGCACCTGGTCTCCCGGTGCGACTTTATAGTGCTCCTGGCGCGCACGCACGGAGCCTTCGACGACCGGCCCGACAATCTCCAGATGTGAGGGATTAAACGCCAAGGCGACATGAATCGGCCCTCCGGGGGTATTCATATCCGAAGAGTAGCCCATGTGATATTTGACATCCCCGGTGCGATGCTTTGGGTCCGCCTTGCCTTCGAACTCGCGAAACAACATAGCAGGAGATTTACCGAGAATATTGACCAGGGTATTGAGCCGTCCACGGTGCGCCATTCCAATCGCAATTTCCCGCACGCCCGCAGCGCCCGCGTCCTGAATCAAGCTGTCCAGCAGTGGAATGAGGCTTTCCGCGCCCTCTAAGGAAAAACGTTTCTGCCCCACATATTGAGCATGCAGGTAACGCTCCAGGGTTTCCGCGGCCGTAAGCCGGTCATAGATATAGCGACGTTGGCTACGGGTATATTCGGGATTGCAGCGCACACTTTCCACGCGTTGCTGAATCCAACGTTTCTGTTCTGTATCGGGAATATGCATGTACTCGATGCCCACGGCGCCGCAGTAAGTTTCCTTGATTTGCGTAAAAATCTGGCGCAGGGTCATTTCCGTGGGTGCCAGCAGCGAACCGGTATTGAATAACGTATCCAAATCACCGTCGGTGAGTTCGTGATGGTCCAGGGTCAATTCAGGCACGTCGACAGGATGCGGTTGACCAAGTGGATTGACTTTGGCATTGAGATGGCCAAGAAACCGGTAGGCATTGATGAGCTGCAGAACGCGCACCTGCTTACGGTCATGTTCGGCCAAACTTTCGCGTTCCGCCTGTCGCTGATCGATAGGGCGCGAGGCATTGAGCGTATACTCACGAAAATGATTGCGAATCTCGGCATGTGGCACCTCCTGACGAATCCCCGACACCTGAGGCAGGGTCGCAAAATAATTACGCCAGCGTTCCGGCAAACTGCTTGGATCTACGAGATAACGCTCGTACAGAGCCTCTAAATAGGCGATATTACCGCCGTCGAGCAATGATTCGTCAGGGAAGTCCAGAGACTGTCCGTTGGGGCTTTGGGCATCAGTAGAAGACATAGT
>JANTGD010000405.1 GCA_024763135.1 Thiotrichales bacterium
CTGTTCGATGAGCCGACTTCCGCATTAGACCCGGAAATGATCAAGGAAGTGCTCGATGTCATGATCGAGCTGGCCGAAAGTGGCATGACCATGTTGTGCGTTACCCACGAAATGGGCTTTGCCAAAACCGTCGCCGACCGCGTGATCTTTATGGATGCGGGCGAAATCGTCGAACAAAATGACCCTCACAATTTCTTTGACAATCCACAGCACGAGCGGACCAGGCTTTTCCTGAGCCAGATTATGTAACTAACCCACCCACAATGTTGTGCGTGTTCAGCGCCGCGTGTCTGCGCTGACGTGCCAGAATATCTACAATCATCGGACAAACCCTGGCATTTTAAGGAACCCCACGAAATATTCCGTTTATAATTCGCGACTGCACCCATGTTGAGGCAGTCATATGCACGAAAGACGACGCGTTCCCCGCCGTAACACCATGCTGGTCATCCTGGATGGCTATGGCCTGAATCCAAGCAAAGAGAACAATGCGGTTCATGAGGCAAACACGCCCAACCTGGATCGCTATTTTGCCAAATATGCGCACACCGCGATCGAGGCTTCGGGCACAGCGGTCGGTTTACCTGTGGGACAATTTGGAAATTCCGAAGTCGGTCATACCATCTTGGGGTGTGGGAGCATTCTCAGACAAGATCTGGTGCGTATCAACGATGCCATTGCCGACGGCAGCTTTTTCGACAATACTGTTTTGCTAGATGCCATCCATGAAGCGAAATCCCGGGCGCGCCCATTACACTTAGTCGGACTCGTGTCCAATGGCGGTGTACACAGTCACTGCAGCCATCTCGCAGCACTTATCAAACTGTGTCGGCGTAATAAAGTTCCCCCCGTAGTGCACATGATTACGGATGGTCGCGATACACCCCCAAAATCAGCGCTCCAATTTCTTGAACCTCTGGAAAAACGACTTCGCAAAGCGGGCGGGCATATCGCAACCATTGTGGGCCGCTATTACGCGATGGACCGTGATCATCGCTGGGAACGCACTGAAGTCGCTTGGCAACTCATGGTCAACGGTGTGGGTAGAAGTGTTGACTCAGCATCGCAAGCCATCATGGAAGCCTATGATCTCGGCGAAACCGACGAATTTTTTGAGCCGATGCTGATACAGGACGGCGTGACGATCGGGGAAGACGATAATGTGGTGTTCTTCAATTTTCGCAACGATCGCCCCAGGCAACTGGCAGAAGCACTTGCCATGGAAGAATTCGACGCCTTTGACCGCGGTAATTTTCTGGGTGTTTCCTTAACCTGCCTGACCGAATATGACCCCAACTTGCTGGCACCCATCGTGTTTCCACCGGAACGCCCGAAAATCACGCTGACCAAAGCGGTCAGCTTCGCGGGGTTCAAACAATTTCACTGCGCAGAAACTGAAAAGTACGCCCATGTCACCTACTTTTTTAATGGTGGGCGAGAAGAGGCCTATGCAGGCGAGGATCGCCGCATGATCCATTCACCGGATGTAGCAACCTATGATCTGGCCCCCGAAATGAGTGCAGCGGCTGTGGCCAATGCCTGCATCGATGCCGTTGAAACAGGTGCTTATAGCTTTATCCTCGTCAATTTCGCCAATGGCGACATGGTCGGCCACTCAGCCAAACCCACACCAATCATTCAGGCTGTGGAAGCCATGGATCACGAAGTCGGGCGTTTACTCGACGCAGCCGTGCAGCACAACTACGCCGTGGTCCTCACGGCCGATCACGGCAACTGCGACGAATACGTCGATCCCTACACAGGTGAACCTCACACCCAACACACCCCCTATCCGGTACCCTTACTCGTAATTGATCGCTCGTTCTGGCACCTGGCCACCGGCGGAGGGTTGAGCAATGTCGCTGCCACCGTACTGCAACTCATGGGGCTACAATGCCCCGACGGTATTACCGGAGAATCACTGCTGCTCGAAGAACTCGGCCCTATCCTTGCTTAAGCCAACACTATGCATCAAATCCACTTTCAGGGCCGGGCGCTCACACCCAGCAAAATCATTTGTGTTGG
This sequence comes from Thiotrichales bacterium, assembly GCA_024763135.1. Lineage (GTDB taxonomy): Bacteria > Pseudomonadota > Gammaproteobacteria > UWMA-0217 > UWMA-0217 > JANTGD01. The sequence goes on from JANTGD010000405.1 coordinate 2,026, forward strand.
ACGCAATTACGTCGCGCATATTCACGAACTGGGGAATCCCATTCCGGAGCAAATGGTGGTGTTTTGCAAACCCAACTCTGCCATTGGCGCACAACTCAAAGCCTATCGCGATGAACCCATCCACTACGAAACCGAGATGTGTTTTCTCATCCAGGCGCAACAACTCGCCGGCATTGGAATTGGCCTGGATTTGACCAAGCGCACCTTACAGGCGCAGCTGAAATCCAAAGGACTGCCCTGGGAACGCGCCAAAGCCTTTGATGGCGCTGCGGTGTTCAGCCCATTTGTCGCCTTACCTGATAGCCTCGATGGCCTGCGTTTGTGCCTGCACATTGATGGGCGCCTGGCACAACAGGGAGAATTGCAGCACATGATCTACTCACCACAAACCATCCTCGCAGCAGTCTCATCCTGGATGCACCTGGAAACCGGCGATGTTCTAATGACAGGGACTCCAAGCGGGGTTGGTCCCCTCCAGGCTGGCAGTCATTATACTGCTGCGCTGTATAACGCCGACCACCTTTTGATCGAGCACAGTTGGACTGCCATTTGACGAAGCGCTGAGGAGTTTTCTATCGCCCATGTGACGGCCCGGCGATCTCGATCATTGTGACATGCTAGCCCCCAAAACGGAGACGGCCTGCAAGGTGTGTGCGCACGATCATCAGGCAGCCGTTACTACACGATTGAGAGTAGACCGTTACGTTTCGCATAACTACCGGCATCCGCCCATGCTGTCGTTCATAGCAGACGCTTTCTCTGGGAAACCTCTGCAAGAATAAAGAGGCTATTGCGGAAAAGCTGAATTTGGCTGCTGTCGTGTCGGCCCGTGTTCAGGGTACGGGCGTTGGATCAGACGGATCTTTGGCCCTTGAACCTAAAAACCTCAGTTGGATCACAAAAGTCCACGCAAGCTCTTGGTGCACCTGGCAAATCAGAAAAACCTCTCATCACCAATAAGGT
>JANTGD010000406.1 GCA_024763135.1 Thiotrichales bacterium
GAAGTCAGCTGCTGTAAACACCAGGATTACTATCCAAAGCCAATACTGTCTTTCGACCGAACAATCGTTTCCTTACGCAAGACGCTCGCATGATACTCCGGTTTTAATACCGTACTCATTCCTATAAAATTCGCTTCTGCTGCTTCAGGGGTTATGTCCATGCGGACGTACCCCTGGTGCATATTGTCCGTCCAGCGAACTTCCGCCACGCCTTCCATAAACAGTTGATCGAGCTTTTTCGACTGAGCTTCACCAAAACCCGACTCGATAAAGTCTCCCGGTGAGGAGATTCCCGCAGTCCCGATCTCCACGCCCATTTTCATGCCGTTATCTTTATACAGATTATTGGACCAGAAGCTGTGACTATCCCCGGTCAAAACGAGCAGATCAGTTGCACCTGCCTGGTGGCACAAATCGTAGAATCTTTCCCGAGCCCAGTGATAGCCATCCCAGGTATCGAGATAAAAAGGCAGGTTGTATTGCCCCTTCCAAAGCAGGTCAGCGGTGGTGCCGGGGACGGCGCTGCCGGCCGGTAATTTTATACCCTCGCTGCCTACATCCGGCACTGGCATTTTTGCCATGGGGCTAGCATTGCCCAATAGCCGCCATGGCTGTTTTTCGTCGATGGACTGTTTCAGCGCAATGCTCAGAAACTGCTCCATCTCTGGTGAAATCATTGCCCGGCCGGGCTTCGCCAGAACCTCGTTTTTGAAACGCCTGGAATCAGCATCGGACTTGATGCTGTCCAGGTAGTCGTTATAGTCGATCTGCTTAGCGCGCGCTGTATGACGAGTTTCCAGCGTCACCAGGCTGGCCAGATCGCCAAAACTGTAATGACGCCAAAGATCCACCCTCCGGCTCCCTGGCGCCGGATCTCTCACAGGCATCCATTCATAATAGGCCTGTATGGATGCATATCTCCGATCGCGCCACATACCCTCATTGGGTTGATGGTTTTGTGCACCTCCGATCCATGGGTTGTTGGCGCTTTCATGGTCATCCCACAAGCAAATCAACGGGTGTTTCGCGTGCATGGCAATGGATCCGGCGTCTGATTTGTACTGAGCATGCCGCTTCCGATAATCGTCGAGAGTAACAATTTCGTGAGTGGGATAGTGTTCACGACCAATTTTTTTACCCACATCAGCACCCCATCCATCGGCACCATATTCATAGATATAGTCGCCGGTATGCAGCACAAATTCTACCTTTTCATCTCTTGCAATCGCATCGTAGGCATTAAAAAAACCGAAGGGGTAATTTGTACAGGACGTCAGCGCGATACCAAGATTGTTGAGCCTCCCTGCCGGTAATGTACGTGTCCGACCTTCAGGGGATGTTTGACCCAAGGTATGAAAACGATAGTAATAGGTTTTACCGGGCATAAGACCAGCCGCTATTGTTTTCACAGTGTAGTCACGATAAGGAGTCGCCAACGCTTCACCGCTCGCGACTAACTGATTAAATTCCTCATCCGCTGCTAATTCCCACCTGACAATAACCTCCGGCCTGATAGTCGTCACGCGGGTCCAAAGAACAACGCTATCGCTCGCCGGGTCGCCGCTGGCCACCCCATGCCGAAACACCGCGTCTTCCTCTGAGGCAAACAAGTAACTGCTCGGTGCAATGAAGGGAGCGATTGCAACACTACTTAGAAAATGACGACGATTGATTTTACTCAAGAGAAACTCCTTCCGATCTTTCATTAGAGCACGAGGCCGCACAGCTGTGCTTCAGGTTGCCGGAAAGGTAGCGGAAAATTATTTCATTTATTTGACAAAACACATGACTAAACCGTGAAGAATTTATTTCAAATTTATGAATTATTGGTATCAAAACAACAACCGTAATTAATTCTTCATATATCAACCCTATACTCGGCTCGCCTTATAAATGGACGCTTACCCGAAAGCATCCGAGATTTAATAAACACTAGCCATCTAACTCTGGAATCACTATGAGATATCGATCTGCATTGAGCCCACTCGCGCTCTCGATTATTGCTGCCTTAGCAAGCAACCCCACAGTCGCCGCTGAGCCGGAGCAAGCCACGAATAAAGCCGCTGAAGTCAAAGATAAGGATTCTTCCGGCTCTGAAGACACAAAACTCGAAAAAATGACAGTTACCGGAAAAAGTGTATCCTACGCCAACAATGTCACGACTGAAGAAATGACAAAACAACAGACGCCACTGACCAGCGTGCTGTCCATTGTCGATAACCTTCCTGGCGTACTTGTTAATGAGGGTGACACATTTGGAGCCGATGACTGGTCTACCACGCTCTCCATTCGTGGTTTTCAGCTAAACCTGGACGAGCAACAGATCGGTATTACCATCGATGGTATTCCCAATGGAAATTCAAACTACGGTGGTGGAGCAAAAGCAAACCGCTATATTGATACCGAAAACCTTAAGACGGTTGAAGTCTCTCAGGGAACCGCAGACATCGCATCTCGTTCCAATGAAGCCTTGGGCGGGACCTTAAACTTCACTACCATTGATCCTACCCCGGAAGAATCACTGACCGTGAGTTTTACCACTGGAGACTTTGGCTCTCAAAAATACTTTACCCGCTACAATACAGGTGAGTTTGCTAAAGATACATCAGCCTGGATTAGCCTCTCCTCAGCGCATAGCAGCGATTGGATGGAAGGCTCTGCACAAAACACTCGCGATCATATTGCTACCAAAGGCATCAGTTCACTTAACGGTGTTAAGCTCACCGGTTATCTTTCATATGATGATATTCAAGAAGACAATTACCAGCGTGTCAGCCTTGATGAATTCAATCAGAACCCTGACTGGGATCGCCTGATTTCCAACTGGACGGGCATTCCCTATATCGATCAGCTTTATCGTCGCGGCTGGTCGACCTTACGGGAAAATACACTCGGCTATCTAACGGCAGAATTCTCCCCCAAATCTTACCTGGACATTTCAGCCAATGCTTACTTCCATCGCAACAAGGGCCGTGGTGACTGGGTTCC
>JANTGD010000407.1 GCA_024763135.1 Thiotrichales bacterium
AAAGAAAGGAAAGAGAAATAGAACATGGTAGATGTAGACGTAGAAATGCTTCGTACCCTGTCTGAAATCGGCTATATGGCCTGTTTCAAGGGCATGATCAATGAGGGTGAAGCTATTATGGAAGGCGTGTTTGCCGCCAAGCCCGATCAGATACCCGTGCAAATTGGTTTAGCCGTGGCACGCATCAGCGCTTTTCGTTATCAGGAAGCGATCCACATCCTGCAAAGCGAGGTGCTGGCACGTGATCCAGAAAATGTCACGGCCAAAACATTTCTTGCACTGGCCTTGATGGAACAGGGCGATAGCAACCAGGCATCCGAATTGTTTACTGATGTGAGTGCCAATGGTACAGATGATCACAAGGCCATAGCCTCGGTCTATCTGCACGATTGAGAACAGGTTCACCTTGCCCAAGGAATCACGATGACAGATCCTCTCACACCCGCGCAGCAGCTGGCTGAGTATCTTTATCAAAACAGTGGAACACAACCGATCGCAACTCAACAGCCCACAACGGCAGATGTGGAGCGTTTCAATCGTATGCTGGCCGCTGAAGAACGCAGGTCTGAATCAATCGGCATTGAAACAACATCTTCAAGTCTTACCGCGCATCAAGGCGTGGATGCGGGTAACTTCAGCGATAAAGTGTTCAATGCCATTTCCGAACTGGATAATGACTACCGCTCTACTATAGGCCGATTACAGGACTGGCCAAGCTTCGGTGCCTACCTGCAACGCGAAGGCGTAAGTATGGATCAGCAACGTATTTCCAGTTCGGAGAGCATCAATCACGTTTCAAATATTGATGAGGTACAAACGAGTGATACCGCTACAACTGCCAAAGCGTCGCTGCAAACAGGTATCGATAAACTGGCTGAATATCAGCAAACGCAGCACGCTTTCTATAACGCGGGTATGGATTATCAATATGATTCCACCCGCTGGTTTCTTTCAGCAGAATTTTGGATGACAAAGGTAAAAGTCCTGACTTCTGCGGTGTCTCAAGTCAGTAACAGCGTAAGAACCCTGTTTAGTAGCCAATAGTAGATTACAAACCAATTGTATTAAGACTTTAGCGCTATAGGCAGCCTCACAAAGCTGCTTTATAGTGGTGCGCACAGGCATGGTATTTGTCAAAGTTCAGCCACCCGCAACAAAATCAAAGGCGAATCTAAGTGGTATGCTGCCCATGCCGTTTGCACCGACAGATAATTCGGAACTCCAGTGTGATGAATAGTCCTATCAACTTAAACGACATGAGTCTGAAACAACTCTTAGAGTATTTTCAGCTCTCAGGCGCGCCCTCAGGGCAAAAAAAGCCATCGCCACAGCACGACAATCACGCCAAGCAGGCGCATATTGGGGGGTTCAGCTGTCAGGCAGATGTCAACTCCGAGCTGAACCAATTGCTCATTCGTGTTGTGCAGGATATTGAATAGCGCGGCAAATTCATCACCGGTCACCGCACCGTATCGCCCTCGTATTAATCAATCTCTTATCACTAACCCCACAGTAAAGGAAGCTCTGATCAATTCGTAACACCGCATCTTGCAGCGCAAAATCGTCCACTTCGAACTGGATGATTTTTCACCGCAATCTGCTCGCGCCAGAATTACTCATAGCTTCCTAAAATAGTTCATTGCAGGTGTGCATTCAGGCAGCCCAAGCAGCTATCTCTATGCTCAAGCCATCCTTGGCTCACACTACCCGCCCGCCAGCACGTCTTGTATCTGAGTGCCCAGAAAAACGCCGAACATGGCTTTACTGAGGATTAGTAATAAGACCAATATTGTCGATACCTCGCTCAACTGGACCAGCGGCTACGCGCAATGCGCTTCTAACTTTACCGTTAACTATGAACCAGAAAACTACTCAGCGAAGGTCAAATGCATCGTAACTGCTCAGATTATCCCTATCAAAGCGCATGCCGCAGTCAATAGTTCGCTCCCTTGGCGAGGCAGGCAACGCCGAGAGCGTAGGTGCCTGAGGCTGCTAACCAATTGACTATTGAAGACAGGCCGTGCTGAGCACGACATAGTATGGTGGCGGGTTAAGAAACAGAATCGAAAGATGTTACAAATCCGAAGGATTACAAGACACGGGACCAACTGCGTGGTATATCTACTTTTGATGGCCACCTTCCCTGTAAAATCTGACGAAATTAAAGTACTGGATTCTTTGATTTCAGCACGCCGTTGTCAGCCTGTGCAGGCCAACTGTACGTACACCTATACCTTGGCATCCTATGCTGGATTGGCACTGGATGAAGCTGAGTACCGCTATGGCCCCAGAGACCGGCATTTTCAACTCCTTGGCGTAGAGTTCAAAAATGAACCCAACCCCGGCACTTGGTTTCCAGGGGATGGCGGGGATGTCATTATCCAACTCACTCGTCAGGCAATGACAGATAAAAAAGAGGCACTGTTTCAACTCGGCCACGAAATCATTCATTTACTCTCCCCGATACCAAGTGAGGTCAATATTCTTGAGGAGGGATTAGCCACAGAATTTTCTTTGGATTTCGTGCGTGCCCGAGGTATTACAATTGATGAAAGTTACATCGCAATTTCAAGCTACCGACATGCCTTGAAAGCCGTGCAATGTCTGCGACGTTACGAGCCTCAACTAGACAGTAAACTGAAAAATTTACGGGGTAGCGGTTTAGCGCTCGGCATAATCGACGCAGATGACCTTTATCACACACTCGAAAATGTACCGCGCGAACTGGTCGAGGCAATGACACAACCTTTTAGCAAACTCGAATCACTGCGCCCGGTTCTCAAGCTGCGCTGCGAAACATTATAGTACCTCGTCCAGCTTAAAATGACGGTCGCAGTTGTCCTGTCTGCATGCCTGGGTAGACGCACTTCGCAGGGAATGGTTGTTCCCTTCCCAAGGAGAGCAACACCGCCAGGCATGCAGACAGGACAACCCTTCGGGCGATTCTGTGATGCTACGC
>JANTGD010000408.1 GCA_024763135.1 Thiotrichales bacterium
GAAAACGTCTGACCGACGCTGAAGACACCAATCTGCATTCGCCAACCCTTTAGGGCGCCTCAGTCAGAGGAGGGTGGCGGGACTTTGCATCCATCACAGGAGAACACAACCCATGCGAATAAAACGACTCTCTCTTTATCTTGGCGCGACATTGCCGGGATTGTTAGCACTGCCCTCGGCCTATGCCACCAACGGTATGCTTATGGAAGGCTATGGCCCTGAATCAACCGCCATGGGTGGCACTGCTATGGCTTTCGATCATGGAGCGGCTGCCATGGTCGCCAATCCTGCAACGCTTGGGCTGTTTAAACAGGGCGAGTCGAGATTAGATCTGTCGTTGGGCAATTTGCGTCCTGATGTATCAACCACCGTACCCATTGACCAGGCTGGCAATACCATGAAAGCCGATTCCTCGGGTGACTCGTATCTCATGCCCGCCGGTGGATGGGTAACTCGCAATGGCGCGTTTGCTTATGGTTTTGGCGTGTTCTCCCAAGGGGGTATGGGGACGGAATATGACGCGAATTCGGTGATGCAGGGGGCACGCTCAGAAGTCGGTGTGGGCGCGGCATTGATTCCCATTAGCTACAGCGTTAATCAACAGCTCTCGGTGGCAACGACCCTGGAGTATGTGTGGGGCGGAATGGATTTGATCATGGGCATGCCGATTGGTGACCTGGCGAATCCCACAGCGGGTACATTTGCGGATTTTGCCAACCCGAATTCGGGCAAACTGGGTTCTGCTACCGGCACTCTTGTGCAAGGCTTAGGCAGCCAGCCACTACCTGCCAATGCCCAAGCCGTATTTAATTTCTCCAATGATGATGATTTTTCCGGAAAGGCTAACGGCGCGGGGTACGGTGCACGCTTTGGCGTTCTTTATCAGCTCTCTCCTGTGCTGTCGGTCGGAGGCGCCTATCAAACCAAAACTGCTATGGATGATTGGGAAGGCAGCGGCAGCATGGCCATCGTCATGCCCAATAACGGTCCGGGCAGTATGACAATTCCCGGCACTTTCAAAATCAAGGATTTCCAATTCCCCGCAACGTTTACATTGGGTATGGCGTATCAGCTAAATCAATGGCTACTCGCAGCAGACATCAGCCAAATCATGTGGTCTGACTCGATGGATAAATTTAATATGACTTTTACCGCCGATGCCAGCGTGCCGAACTTTGGTGGTGCCAGTGCCGATATTACGATGAAGCAGGAATGGGACGATCAAACCGTGCTCAAACTAGGCGCAGCGTATACAGTCAATCCGCAACTTACGCTACGCGGTGGTCTCAATCTGGCCAACAACCCCGTACCCGACGCTTACCTCAACCCGCTGTTCCCCGCAATTATCGAGAACCACTATACCGCAGGCTTTACCTATGCCTTTAACAGCAATCACTCCATCGGTGCATCACTAGCCATCGCGCCCGAGGTGAAACAAACCAACAGTCAGACTGGGGTACAAGCCACACACGCACAAACCAATCTGCAATTTCTCTATTCGTTCCGCTATTAATTACATCAACAGAAGTGGGCTACCAACCGTTGCCCACTTTTGTCGCGCGGTGTGTACAGAGGCTACAACGGTCACAACACCCAATATGGCAATCAATACGCTGCAGTTAGCGGCGTCTTTCCAATTTCGAAATCAGCAACACACAGCACCTAAGGTAGTTCATTTCATCGCAGGAATACTTGAAGCTCAAACAATCTGCAAAAATCTATCGGGTTGGCGAAAAAATCTCTGGCGGCATAGTCTTGCGTGAAAATCTGCTGACAAACCGCACGTACTGCATCGATAGAAGCGCTCTTACACCAGTCTTACTACAACAATTCATTGTAGAAACTCATTCAGCGGGGCTCCGTGCGCGCTGACAGCGCCCAGAATCACCCCAATACGCTCTGATGTTGCACTTATCCAATGCACTCACTGAATTGATGTACCGGAAGATAAAAATTAGTAGCTACCCAGCGAGTTGTCAAAATATGAAGTTACTGCTCAACTCACCCAAACTCATATCGTACAACGTACATGCCTCATATTCTGAAATCTCAATATTAAACGTTTCCTCTATCTGGTTGAGCTGTTCAATTATTACCAAAACTTTAGGCGGACCATCAAGGGACCAAAACAAATACATTTCTGTGTCCGCGAGAAAACGCCGTACTCTTGAGTATCGTCCAAGCAGAAAAACCAGTTTGTTTAGCACTTCGTCCTGAATGCTGGTCTCTTTTTAAAAAACTGCTTTATTATCTAACCCACACTCAGTGATTTTTCAATGCGATGTAAACGCGCGTAAATCCACCAGCCCTTTTCGCGCACCCAGCGGCACGCGATTGAAGACAACTCGACGAAAAGTCTTTAGCAGGTTATTGAAAAACTCTCAGCTGGCATGATCCAGCGTTAATTGTGGCTCAAAATGCTCATTTACTGTGTGTAAACTTCGCTTTTTCTCCAGATTTTGCCTTGTCTCGCACTCACCTGAGAGTTTTTCAACAGCCTGTTAACCTAAAAACCTCAGTTGGATCACAAAAGTCCACGCAAGTTCTTGGTGCACCTGGCAAATCAGAAAAACCTCTCATCACCAATAAGGTGACCACGAATTTTTCCGATTCACCAAGAACTCCAATATCTTACGCGTCTTTTTTGCGCCCAACTGAGGTTTATAGGGTTAAGGAAGCTCTGATTAATTCTGGTGCGAGCAGATTGTGATGAAAAATCGTCCAGTTCAAGGCGCGGATCGCAAGTAATAGCTGGCTATTGCGAAGATCCACAACGCAGAAGTGGACGATTTATCGCCACAAGATGCCATGTTACGAATTGATCAGAGCTTCCTTAACTTAGGTTGATGCCGTCAGGTAGGGGGAGATTGAGCCATTGTTGGCGTAAGCCTGGGCGGAAGTTCAGCCGGTCGAATAAATCAATGAGCGGCTCATACTGCAT
>JANTGD010000409.1 GCA_024763135.1 Thiotrichales bacterium
TGAGTATTAATCGTTGCATAAATATTCGCACGTGGATTTAACCAAGAGCATCGCCAATATATTGCATATCCTTCATTTTGAAAAAGCTTTTAATGAGCGATTTACTTTTCTGTATCGATCGCAATATTCCTGACAGTGCAGTCTTCATCGCCTCCTTGCTTGCAATGGGAAGTTTGGATAACCGCGCTTTGGCGTGATTCCAAACCTGCTCATCAGGATTGTATTCTGGTGAGTACGGTGGCAAAAATGCCATGATAATCTGCCCCTTGTTAGAGTCTTCCTGAGATTTAACAAATGCTTGTGTTTCCTTGCTGTGATGGTATCTGGCATTATCGACGATCACGACAATGGGTTGGCCGGCATCTCCCCGGAGTTGCTTGAGAAACTGAATAAAGCGTTTGGAGTTCATTTTCCCTTCAATGAAGCTGAAACGCATGTCTCCTCGTGGAGTAACGCCACTGATCACACTCAGACCAAACCGGCCTCCACTATCCTTTACAACGGGTGTTTCACCGCTTTTACCCCAAGTAGTGCCACGATGCGAATCACTGCGAACCGAGGCTTCATCCACAAAGTATATCTGTGCATCCAGCGCTTTAGCCTGACGGGCAACTTCCGGAAATGTTTTATTGATATATTGTTCAATCTTTGCCGGACCCTGCTTGTAGGATTTGTAAATAGGACGTTGAGGACTCAAACCCAAATGGCCAAGCAAGCGGCTGACAGAGCTTTTACTGAGGCGAATTCCTCGCTCCCGGAAAATCATCTCGCGAATGATATTCAGCGTCCACAAACAGAATTCAAACTGGTGATTCAGAGGATTTCCCAGGGTAACGGCATCGTATACCCATTTCATGTCATCAGCAGAAAGCTTGCGCTTTCTACCCGCCCGCTGACCTTCTTTCAAAGCATCCCAGCCGCCGCTACGATAACGGGACAACCAATCGAAGACTGTGCGGTAGGGAATATTGTAGACACGTGCGACTAAATGGACGGGTTCCTGTCGAATAATAATGGCTTCGACAACTTCCTTACGTTTTTTGCTGCGTTGCTCTGATTTTTTCATGGGGATATTTTACAGGAATTTCCTACATGATATGCGAGTAATTATGCAACGATTAATAGTTACAACAAAGCATTCACCTGATTATCAAGGTCAAGGTTGAATGAGGAAGCCAATAATGGGGTTGGCTAAAAACCATCAGACCTGATTTGCTACTCATTCGACCTTTTTTAAATACTGTTATTGCAAGAGGTAAATGGTAAGTGTGCCCGAGCTGTAAGCCAATAAGGGTCTGGAGCTGAGCAATCAGCAACCACAAAACCTGTTATGTGCAATTGCACAATTTGATTGGATCTATGCTGGGAACTAAAGATTTTCTGGGACAAGAATGCTTGTCTGGGGAAAGGTGGAAATACTAACCCTACCTAGATCCAAATGGCTGACTGGTGCAGACTGATTCTGACACCTGGCATGAAATTTTAGATGCACATAAGTGTTTATTGAATGTGGGGCAGGCGTTTTTTTTTACGGAAAAACCCCCCGTAAATAATTTGATAGTGCCTATTGACTGGGAACTGCGAATGGCTGACCCCTTTTTCCCTTGCCGGTCCACAGTCTGTGTTGGCGCAACTTGCTGTAGAATGACTATAGTGGCCCTGTGCCGCCGTGCTGTGAAGCGGCACGTGACCGCCGAACAAGACATGGTTACTCGCGAGGTTAATAGCATTAGCTATCGCATTTTTACTGTTATAACCTCATATGCGCCCATAAATTCTGCGGAAAGGTCTTGGTCATGCCCGCATTTCTGATCGCCACCAAACTCAATGCGCCGCCGCAGCGCCCCGAATGGCTGAGGCGCTCGCGCTTGCTTGACGCGCTGGATGAGGGTCAATCGCAAAAACTGACGCTGGTGTCCGCGCCGGCCGGATTTGGCAAAACGACGCTGGTGGCCGACTGGCTCGAGCAACAGGATGCGCATTACGCTTGGCTGTCGCTCGACGAAGCCGAAAGCGAGGTCAATCAGTTTCTCGCCTATCTGCTGGCTGCATTGGCGACCCTGGATCTTCCGGGCGTTGAGGCGGCTTCGTCAGCGCTCAATACGGCACAGCCACCACCACCGGAGCAGGTTCTGACGATCTTGCTGAATGCCCTGGCCGATCTAGAGGCGCAGGTATTGCTGGTACTCGACGATTATCATCGCATCGATTCGGTAGCGGTCGATCAGGTGCTGACGTTTCTGGTCGAGCAGATGCCGCCGCAGCTGCGGCTCATCATCACCACGCGCGAAGACCCGTCTCTCCCTCTGGCCCGGCTACGCGCACGTGGCGAGATGGTGGAACTTCGCGCGGAGGACTTGCGTTTCTCTGCGGCGGAGGCCGGTGACTTTCTCAATCAGACCATGGGTTTGTCGCTGGCAGACGATGAGATCGCCATGCTCGAACGGCGCACCGAAGGATGGATCGCCGGCTTGCAAATGGCGGCGCTGTCCATGCGAGGGCGTTCCGATACGGCGGCGTTTATCGAGTCGTTCGCCGGCAGTCACCGGTTCATTCTCGACTATCTGCTCGAAGAGGTGCTGCGGCAACAACCCGAACCCGTGCGCGACTTCCTGCAACAGACGGCAGTGCTGGAACGTTTCACGGCGCCGTTGTGCAATGCAGTGACCGACACGGAAAACGGTGAGCAAATGCTCCTGACGCTGGAGCAGCAGAATCTGTTTCTTGTCCCGCTGGACGATGAGCGGCGCTGGTATCGCTACCATCACCTGTTCAGCGATGTGCTGCGCGCCCGTATGGGCAATGATGCGAGGAAACTGCAAGCCGTTCATCAGCGCGCCAGTCAATGGTTTGAGGGCAATGGCTTTCCCGCCGACGCCATCCAGCATGCGCTGGCAGCCAACGACAGTGACAATGCGGCGCGGCTCGTCGAGCAGGC
>JANTGD010000410.1 GCA_024763135.1 Thiotrichales bacterium
CATGCAGACAGGACAACCCTTCGGGCGATTCTGTGATGCTACGCCTCGGTGTTGCAGTGCTTGCCAAGGACGCGGCCATTGCCTGCGCACTGCGCCTGGATAAGCAGCATAATAAAAGCGCTGAGTCCGCCATTTTAAACTGGACGATGAACTCGTGTAGCGTTCTTAAGGAGGCTCTGATTCATTCTGGCGCGAGCAGATTGTGGTGAAAAATCGTCCAGTTCAAGGCGCGGATCGCAGGTAATAGCTGGCTATTGCACAGATCCGCAACGCAGATGTGGGCGATTTTGCGCCGCAAGATGCCGTGTTACCAATTGATCAGAGCCTCCTTAAATTAGAGATTAGAGGTAAATGCCGCCATTTGCGTTAGAATGTCCGCTTTTCGATGAGAGGCTCGATTTTGGAACAATTCAGAGGCACCACGATTTGTTCGGTGCGCCGCGGCAATCAGGTATCCCTGGGCGGTGACGGACAGGTTACCCTGGGTAATACTATAATGAAGGGTAATGCCCGCAAGATTCGCACCCTGCTGGGAGGCAAAGTGCTGACTGGCTTCGCGGGGGGTACTGCGGATGCATTTACACTGAATGAACGCTTCGAAGCCAAACTCCAGGAGCATGGCGGCAATCTAACGCGCGCCGCCGTGGAAATGGCCAAAGACTGGCGTTCAGATCGTGCATTGCGTCGTCTTGAGGCGTTACTGGCGGTCGCCGACGCCAAAACATCGCTGATCATTTCCGGAAACGGCGATGTCATCGAACCGGAAGAAGGTTTGGTGGCCATTGGCTCCGGTGGACCCTATGCTCAGGCAGCAGCCAGAGCATTACTCAACCGCACGGAACTCAGCGCCAGCGAGATCGTCGAACAGGCGCTCAATATTGCCGCCGACATTTGTATCTACACTAATCACAATATTGTCATCGAAACACTCGAAACGACACTCTGAAGCAAAGGAATACCATGTCCGAAATGACCCCGCGCGAGATCGTTCAGGAATTGGACAAACATATTATTGGTCAAGCCAATGCCAAGCGAGCCGTGGCCAATGCCTTACGCAACCGCTGGCGGCGCCAACAACTGGACGAGCAACTACGCCCCGAAGTCACCCCCAAGAACATCCTCATGATTGGACCGACCGGCGTTGGTAAAACCGAGATTGCGCGACGCCTCGCGCGTCTGGCCAATGCCCCGTTCATCAAAGTAGAAGCAACTAAGTTTACTGAAGTCGGTTACGTTGGCCGTGAAGTTGACTCAATTATCCGCGACCTCGCCGACTCTGCCGTAAAACTGATGCGCGAGCAAGAAGTCGAGCGCCTGCGTCATCGCGCTAAAGAAGCGGCAGAGGAGCGCGTACTCGATGCCCTGTTGCCAAAACCCCGCAGCGTGGGATTTCTCGACGAAGAAGAGGGAGCACCCCAGGATTCAAGCACACGGCAGAAGCTGCGTCAGCGGCTACGCAGCGGTGACCTCGACGACAAGGAAGTGGAAATCGACATCACCATGGCGCCCCTGGGAGTGGAAATTATGACACCACCCGGCATGGAAGAAATGGCCAGCCAACTTCAGGGCATGTTCAAAAATTTAGGCGGTGAGCGAACCAAGAAACGTAAGTTGAAAATCCCTGACGCCCTCAAAGTTCTGGCTGAACAAGAAGCGCACAAAATGATCAATGAAGATGAATTGAAACAGCGCGCAGTCAACCAAGTCGAACAGAATGGCATCGTCTTCATCGATGAAATCGATAAAGTTGCCAAACGGGCTGAATCTGGTAGTGGCGCGGATGTTTCGCGGGAAGGCGTCCAACGCGACCTGCTACCCCTGGTAGAAGGCTGCACGATCAATACCAAATACGGTATGGTCAAAACCGACCACATTCTATTCATCGCCTCAGGTGCCTTCCATTTGAGCAAACCCTCCGACCTGATTCCGGAACTTCAGGGACGCCTGCCCATTCGGGTAGAGCTGGATGCACTGCAGGTTGAAGATTTTGTGCGGATCCTCACCGAGCCGGACGCCTCTCTGACCGAACAATACACAGCCTTGATGGCTACCGAAGGTGTCGCCTTGAATTTTGCCGAAGCGGGCGTAACGAAGATCGCTGAAGTTGCCTTCCAGGTGAACCAGCGCACCGAAAACATCGGTGCGCGCCGCCTGCATACGGTCATGGAACGGCTGCTCGATAATCTGTCATTCGAAGCACCCGATCGCTCCGGAGAGCAAATTACCATCGATGCCACGTATGTAGAGGAGCACTTAGGTGACTTGGTCGAAGATGAAGACCTCAGTCGCTATATCCTGTGATGTCGCAGTACCAATTTCGCCTGCACTTACTGAAGACTACTTGACGTTTTATCCTCGGCCCGTGACCATGGGCCGCCACTATTCCAAGGAACTCAACTCATGCGACCCGTTGAAATTAATCTGCATCAGAAATCCCGTGTACTTGAATTGATTTACGAAGACGGTACACGTCACGAGCTCCCCTGTGAATATCTGCGTGTCTACTCACCGTCTGCAGAGGTAAGGGGCCACGGGCCTGGTGAGGAAAAACTTCAGTTGGGCAAAGAAGAGGTCGAAATCGAATCCATCGAACCGGTGGGTAATTACGCAGTCAAACTGGTTTTCTCCGATGGGCATGACAGCGGCCTTTACGACTGGGATACGCTCTTCGAATTAGGCCAACACTACGAGGAAAACTGGCAAAACTATCTTGAGCGCCTCAAGGCAGCAGGATATACCCGTAAAACCCGTAGCAACTGAGGTTCAGCCCACTCTTCTCGCAGGCAATGTCAGCTCTGATCTAGTTGGAATACAGGATTATTATAATCTATCTGGTTATATTATTCGTTTTTAACCTATATAGATATATTTATAGTATATAATAAATATCATTATATATGGCCAGGTTATACCCTGCCTGACCAATTAGGAG
>JANTGD010000411.1 GCA_024763135.1 Thiotrichales bacterium
GAAAACTCGTGGTCACCTTATTGGTGATGAGAGATTTTCCTGTTTCGCCAGGCGCGTCAAGGGCTTGCGTGGACTTTCGTGATCCAAGTGATTTTTCAACGATCAAGAGAAAAAATCAGACCGAGCAGGATGTGCACGCGGGGCGTATGGTTTAGGGGAAGAAAACTTAAACTAATATTCAGTTGCCAGAGCGCCAACGAAAAATTGATGGTTAACATTCCAGGGGGCGCGGATTTTCCAATAAATATTCAAAAACCTGTTTGGCATCGGGGTGTCCATGCATGGCGGCCCGCGAAATCCAGTCGAAGCCCGCGTAGCCGTCTTCGGTTACGCCCAGTCCATCGAGGTACATGAGCCCAACCCGGTATTGAGCTTCCACATTACCTGCCCTTGCGGCCTTTAAATACCACTGCGCCGCTTGATAAAGGCTTGTCGAGGGCGCATGCCCTGCTTGTAAATATTCTCCCAGCAGCAATTGCGCCTCGGGGTGACCTTGTTCCGCGCAACGGGAAAGCACCTCGATATCCAGTGAACGATCGAGGCTGTTGCAGGCGTGGGCGAGCGGGACGTACGTGCAGCCCAGCAGCAGGGCGGAAAAAGTATAGGTGCAGGCGTCAGGGCTCATGACGCCACTCTGCGGTTCGCTGGCGCATTGTTTGCAACGTACCCATGCGCTGGAGCATTGCCTCGCTAAGTAGGGAACATTGGGCGTGCTGTGCATCGATTTGGTTATGGACCAGTGCGATACGACGGTTTTCTGCGGCAATGGGGGGGGTCTGTAGATTGAGAAATAACGCCGGTCCTGACTGGCAACGCAGACGGTGGAATTGATGCTTGTCCTCGGGGTGAGACCACGCGCCGTCACCGGCCTGTAGGGCCAGGGTATGGCACTGCGTCAGGATCGGCTTTTGTTGCGGTGCTTGCGTCAAAGTATACGTATCGACCGCCGCTACGCCCGACAGCAGAAGTGAATAAGCCAGCGAATCGGCATGATCGTGTATCGGGGTGTGATCCGGGCCTTCGAGGTAGAGCAGGCCTGCATGTGACGTGGTGTGATGATCAAGCGCTAGCTGGCGTGTGGATTTGCTGGCCCCCGGAAACCCCAGTGCTTGTGCAAAGTGCAGGCAGTCTGTGTGGGCTTTGGACTGTAACAGCTGATGCCGGTAGCGGTTGAGCCCGACTAAATCACTGCGTGAGCCGATGCACGTGTGCAGCCAGTCTGTCCACGCACGAATACTTGCGATACACCGCTGCTTGTGGTGCTGTGAGGACGTTGGGTTTGGCGTGCCCCGGAGGCTCACCAGGTCAACTCCAGATCGACAAGTTGATAGCCCAGTGCCAGGTAATTTTCCACCTGCGCGGGACCATAAGGCACAACACTCACATAGTCCGGGAAATCCGCTTCATCCAGCCCATTCATGCTCGCGGCCGATTCACAGATGTGAAAAACCAGACCCTGTTCGTCGATTAGCTGGCGTAATAAGCGATGCATCGAACGAAACTCGGGAATTTGATCCGTGCTCGCGGCCATGAGTTCATCGCCATGTGACAGCATGGCCACGGGTAAGTCAGGAAACTTCTTGTGGATCGTTGTCAGATAGCTCGCCACCCGGGGTAATACCCATTCCAGGGCATCGTCTTCGTATTCCCGAAGCGTAAAAATTATGCCGGCAGGCGGCGTATCGGCAGTAACGATTTCCCGGATATCAGACGCTTCCGGCAATTCTTCCGCATGGGCCAGGAAGTTTAACCCCAGGGTGAAAAGGAGACTCCAGGAGAGAATATACCGGGCAGCAGGCTGCAAAAAATTACACATGGTCCATTGTCCCAACATGGGTCATAAAGACGTTGACGTCTTTTCCCCTTTTTATTGATTGGCATCATCCGTGCAGCGAATTCATCGCAAAGCGGCAATCGCAACAGCCCATTCGGGGGTTGCGACACACGAAACGGAGACGGTGCATTTATTCTTTTCTCACACCAACAACGAAGTGACGTCGCTGTTGGTGGCGCCACAGGCATACGCTGCATGAAGCCGTTAAAAGCGCATGTTGACGTGACATTCCCACAAAAGGAGAGGGCAGAGGTGGGGTTTAATAATCGGTACAAGTTCTGCAATGATTGCAAGATGAGACTCACTGCGCCACCACCATAACTTTCTCCCGCTTCAGTCGATAACTCCAGGGTAAGTCTGCGTTTTTCCAGCCATTGACGGTCCGTTTACCTTGCTGAGGACCCGATTTGGCTTTGTCACCTTCAAATCCATCGATCACCGTGTACACGGTTTTATATCCGGCAGTCTTGAGCAGTTTAGAAGCCTTCGCGCTGCGTTTACCGGACCGGCAGATCAGGATAATGGGTGTGGCTTTCGTCATTTCGGCCGTCAGGCGCTGCTCCAATTGCATGACGAAGTTCTGATTGCGTTGTGATGTGTAAGCTTTTTTCTTGGTATCCCAGCGTGAATAATCAATCGTTTCAAAAGGAACATGGGCATCGACACTGTCAGCGATTCCCACAAACATCACTTCGGCTGGCGTGCGTATATCGACAAATAGAATCTGCGGGCCTTCTGTTTGTTTCAGGGTATGCGCCTCACTGGCGGTCAAATACAATCCATAAGGCGTTTGTTTGATAGGATTGGCGGGTTTGTCGGCCGCGATTGCGCGTTGAGCCGATCCGAACAGCAGCGCGCTGCAAATGAAACTTAAAGGCAGCATATCGCGGCACCAATGCCGACTGAACCATTGCCGCTGGTTACCTGAAATTGGATACGCAATTCGATGTCGCATTGCAAAATCTCCCGAAGAGGCCCCTGCCAGTGTGCCCATGTCGCACCGCAGGGCTTTTCCCTCCTATAGACCAGCTGCGCTGTAATTTCAAGGATCTGCCACTATCAACCCGGCAACAAAATAGCTTGAGCCCACGGTGT
>JANTGD010000412.1 GCA_024763135.1 Thiotrichales bacterium
CTCGACATGGAACAACCATGGCTTCGCAACAATGCCTTGTTCTGAACGCGTGGGTTTGCGCTGATATAGACAGTTTGGACTTGTCGGTGTACTAGGTCATCGATTCTTGAACAGCCTTCTAGAAAAACAGTCAACCGGCAGGAGTCTCGCGATCAGATCCCTGCGTTGCTGGGTAGCTTGCGACAAATTTAAGGAGCCACTCAGAATTTTGCACACGCCCCGGTAACGGTGCTTCCGATCAGATTGTTTTTGAGGTGATCCAGGCGCCTTGTGTGTCGCTATTCTCTGACCATACGCGCTCTCCATCTATATAACAATTCACCCGCGCCGGGTGGAAACAGATGTGATCCGCTAAAGCTTTGCAGGTATCCGTGGGGTTAGCGTAGTAGCAGGCGGCCTGCGGTGCTTTCTTTGCACCGGTATCGATAGTGAAGTATTCCGCCTGACCGCGCCACTGACATTCGCGTCCTGGGCCCTGCGTCTTCATATAGGCTGTGCGCACATCCTCGCGGGGAATATAAAAAGTGGTAGGGCAGCCTGGACCGCCGACAACCCGGATCACGCTGGCGCTGCTCGCAATCAACGTAACACCAAGAAACACCTCAATACGGCAATTTTCCGCAATCAACTGCGGGGGTCGAGCCTGACCCCAGAGAGAAGAATGATATTCATTAGTGGAGTCAGAGGACTCAAAAGAAACCGCTACCGAACTGGGCATTGACTGTCTACCTCTAGATACCAGACCAAAACACTAAGTATATAGCGATGTAATCTGCCAACAGAGAGTCCAGCCGTTTTCTAAGGGCTTCACTATCAGCCTCTAAGGCGCGCAGATCTTAGCCATAAAAAAATCTATATTTCATTACATTTCATATAGATACACCGTTCCCGTGAAAAAACGGAACAAAAAATCAGGGGCAGGCCACGATGCTCTTTCACCACGCTTCCCGAGTAAACCAGCCACGTCAAAATCATGATCCGCATCTATTTTTCGCGCCTCATTTCGTGCTGCTGAGCAAAGAGATCCTCCGAAACAGTCACATTCTGCGAGTAATCTCAATACTGCTGTGTTATGGTACCGTCCTTCTGGTGCACTTCGGTCTGCACCACTATTCACAGCGGTAGTCTTTGCTGATTCCCCTTCGATAGAAAAACTTTTTCCTTCCGCCTTGACCGTGCCGGGCTTTGTCGCTCGGGAGAGGCTGATTTCATATCCAGTCTGGATCTCTAGTCCGTTGCGCTCGAGCATGCTTCAGGTCAATACGCCTGAACTCGTGATGTTGTGCAACAGCGTTTAAGATTCAGCAAAAATCTCTTTGGAGAGAATAACTAGAATGTCATTTGATCACCTCGGCCTGCGTGCCGAAATCCTTCGTGCTGTCACTGAAAAAGGCTATACCGAGCCAACAGAAATTCAACGTCAGGCTATTCCAGAAATCCTTAAAGGTCGGGACGTTTTAGGCGGCGCGCAAACTGGAACGGGTAAAACCGCCAGCTTTACATTGCCGATATTACAGACCATTTTTGAAATGGGGCGCCCCACACAACCACGTCCAGTACGCGCGTTGGTACTGACGCCAACACGTGAGCTAGCGGCTCAGGTTGGGGAGAGCGTGCAAACTTACGGTAAATATCTACCGCTAAAAACCGCAGTCATTTTCGGTGGTGTAAAAATCGGCCCACAAATGCATAAACTGCGTAAGGGCGTTGATATTTTGGTCGCAACCCCAGGCCGCCTCCTGGATCACATGGGGCAGGAAAGCGTTGATCTGTCGCAGGTTAATCTATTGGTACTAGACGAAGCAGATCGCATGCTCGATATGGGCTTTATTCGTGATATCCGCAAAATTCTCGCCGCACTACCCAAACAAAAGCAAGTGTTGTTGTTTTCTGCAACCTTTGCCGGAGAAATCAAAAAACTGGCCAATGAGCTGCTGAAAAATCCCGCCACAATTGAAGTCGCTAAGCACAATACAGCTTCTGAACGCGTAAAGCAGATTGCCCACCCTGTCGACAAACAGCGCAAACGTGAGCTGCTGTCCTATCTTATTGGCTCGAACAATTGGCGCCAGGTATTGGTTTTTACACGCACCAAACACGGTGCAAACCGATTAGCAGACCAACTCTCAAAGGATGGCATTTCCACTGCGGCTATTCACGGTGGAAAAAGTCAAGGTGCACGCACGCGCGCACTGGCCGAATTCAAATCCAATAAAGTACGCGTACTGGTCGCCACCGATATCGCCGCACGGGGGCTCGATATCAATCAGCTCCCCCATGTCGTCAATTACGAACTGCCCAACGTGCCAGAAGATTATGTCCACCGGATTGGCCGTACCGGGAGAGCAGGTAATGAAGGTGAGGCCATGTCGCTGGTGAGTGTAGACGAGCAAGCCTATCTAGTGGATATCGAAAAACTGATAAAGCGGAAAATACCGAGTGTAGTACTGGACGGCTACGAACCGGATCCTTCAATTAAACCCGAAAAAGCATCTAATCCTAAGCGTCGCAGCAAAGCGCAGCCTGGTAAAAAACCCTCGGTAAGAAAAAGCGCGCCCAGTGGCAATACGGCACGTGGCCTACCTGCAGGCCACAAACCACCAAAGCGACGCCAGACGGTAAAAGGCAATCGAAGAGCCGGTCAATTCAGCGGCTAGACATCCTATGTCAACGGGCCCACTTTCAGGGCCCGTTGACACAAGTTACTTGGACAGTCCAAACATCTAAAACAAGCTATTAAGGAAACTCTGATCAATACGTAACACGGCAGCTTGCCGTCATAAAAAATCGATTCAGCATTACTCAACGCTTCACCGGAATGATCAAACTGCTAGTACCTCGTCCAGTTTAAAATGACGGACTCAGCGCTTTTGTGATGCTGCGCATCAAGGCGCAGTGCGCAGGCAATGGCCGCGTCCTTGGCAAG
>JANTGD010000413.1 GCA_024763135.1 Thiotrichales bacterium
GGAGAAAAAGCGCAGTTTACACGCAGTAAATGAGCATTTTGAGCCACAATTAACGCTGGATCGTGCCAGCTGAGAGTTTTTCAACAACCTGTTAAGTCATTACTCAGACAATCCATAGCAAAGCCTCATCCAGCGTGTCTCTGGGCACTCAGACACAAGCCGAGCTAGCGCAGCCCGCAAAACATCGCTAAAAATGCGGCAGCCATCGCTGCTCGCCCGGGGCAGCTTATTCCATTCCATCCCGTTACGCTGCATCGTTCGCCATAACCGTTAAAGCCACGTTTGGCAAGCTTGCCGGTCCGATTTTCAGGCGCTGATCCACCTATGATTCTCCCCATGCGGCGCAAACTCCAGTATGCGCAAAAACGAGAATCCAGTCATGAAATTTTGTAATTCGATCTCTATCATAGCCAAAAAACGACACAGTAAAGACAGGGACCAACTTCAGGGGTCACTTATGGACATCACCCTACCGCTTGGCGTGTATCGCCTTACCATTCAGGCAACATCGCGTATTCACTTCAATCAATATTCAGGATCGGCGTGGCGTGGGCTGTTTGGTCACTCACTCAAACGTCTCACCTGCGTCACCCATGCCCGCGATTGTCGTGGATGCATGCTTTATGCCAGCTGCGTCTACGCCTACATCTTCGAAACACCACCCCCCGACAACAGCGTGTACATGCGCCGGGCAACCGCCGCACCGCACCCCTTTGTCTTGAGCCCCGATCCTCAGCTACGCACACTCGAAAGCGGTGAATCGACCCACTTCAACCTCACCGTTGCCGGGCAGGCCAATCGCTATTTGCCCTATCTGATTCATGCCCTGGATCAAGCCGGTGAACGGGGTCTGGGCCCCAACAACGGCCAGTATCGGTTACGCGCAATCGAACAAGCGCAGTATCCCGGTAGCGATACTTGGCATGCCATTTGGCAGGAAGGCAACCTCACGCCACTGCCGCCGGCGGATGTGCATGTTCCCCCGCTGCCACAACACCTCGTGCTCAACTTTGAATCACCGCTGCGACTAAACTACCAAGGCCGCAAACTCTCGCCCGATGCATTTATTTTTAGGGGATTGATCGCCAATCTGCTGCGACGCTATTCCATGATCAGCTACTTCCACAACCATCGCAGCATCGAACTCGATTTCAAGCAGCTGGTGGCACAAGCGGGCCAAGTGCACCATCGTGCCGCCGACCTGCGCTGGCACGATTGGGCACGCTACTCATCCAGACAACGCAAACGCATCAAAATGGGGGGAGTGGTCGGTCAAGTCGAGTACCTGGGCAGCGACATTGAAACCTTCTGGCCATTGCTATGGATCGGCCAATGGCTGCATCTGGGCAAAGGCACCAGCATGGGGCTCGGGCGCTATCGCATCATGGCAGGACAACTCAACGATGCGCGCAACCAGGCAGCCTGAACATGCACCCTCCACACCGCACCCATCGCCGTATCCTCCTGGCGGTCACCGGCCTGTCCCCGCAAATTGTGACCGAAACGCTGTACGCGCTTGCAGTGGCTCGAAAAACGCCGTGGACACCCACCGAAATTCATTTAATTACCACAGCCGAAGGTGCCCAACGCGCGCGCCTGAGCCTGCTCTCCGCTCAACTTGGCTGGTTTCACCGACTCCGCAAAGATTTTGCCCTGCCCGACATCGCCTTTGACGAAACCCGGATTCACCCGCTCCAGAGCACCGCGGGGGAACCGCTGGATGATATCCGCAGCCCTGCAGACAACGAAGCCGCAGCCGATAGCATCACCGCGCTCGTGCGTGAGCTAACCGCCGATCCAACCAGCGAACTGCACGCCTCCATTGCCGGCGGTCGTAAAACCATGGGCTACTACCTCGGCTATGCGCTGTCACTGTTTGGCAGACCACAAGACCGGCTCTCCCATGTACTGGTCAGCGAGCCATTTGAATCGAGCTGGAACTTCTTCTATCCCACACCCTACAGCCAAGTCATCGAAACCCGCGACAACGCCCTGGCCGACACCCACGACGCCCAAGTCACCCTGGCGGAAATCCCCTTCGTCAGCCTGCGTCAAGGTCTGCCCACGCGCCTGCAGCAAGGCGCCGCCAGCTTCACGCAAACCGTCGCCGTCGCCCGCAAAGCTATGGCACCGCCCACGCTGACAATCGACCTGCAGCAGCGCACCCTTACCGCCGGAGACGAAGCCATCGCAATGAAGCCTGCCGACCTCGCCTTTTACGCCATGCTCGCCAGACGCAAAACACTGGGCCTGCACCCCCTTAACCACAAAACCCAGGGCCTTGGCCCACAGTATCTCAACGAATACGCAGGCATCGTCGGCAAACACAGCGGCGACTACGAAAAAGCCGAAAAAACACTCGCCGACGACGATCTAAAAGACTGGTTCGACCAGCGCAAATCAAAAACCAACCGCGCAATAAAAACCGCCCTGGGCGACTACCTGGCGCAGCCCTACCTGATTACCCCCAGCGGCAAACGACCGCATACACGTTATAGCCTCAATCTGCCGCCAGAGGCCATCGAGCTTGGGGATGGCAAGCTTGTCGTCCCCAAGCATCTATGACGCAAAAGTGATAATGGAAATCTGACTCTCCAAGAGCATCTAAAACATAAAGTGGAAGACATGACTGAACTCAATCAAAAACTGGACGCAAGCTGTCGACTTGCGTTTGCTGCCTATCTCCACGATCTCGGCAAATTGGCCGAACGTGCGCGTATCCAGGAAGCGGAAGACAAAGATGTGGAAGGTACAACCCTCGCCGAACGAAACAAGCAGCTTTACTGCCCGCAATGGGACCATCGCTTTACGCACGTACATGCCGCCTACACAGCGATTGCCATCGACCTTATAGAGCAAGAGCTGCCACCGCTGATTGGTGAAGAGGTATCACCTTTCGCTGCCTGGAAAGC
>JANTGD010000414.1 GCA_024763135.1 Thiotrichales bacterium
CGAGCACAGAACTTAACCTGGTTCCCACGGTCCTCCGTGGTAACCCATACCGGCAGTTGATCAGCGATACCGTCTGCAGTCCCGCTGCGCTGGAGCCACCCGAACGAGCTATATTCCATTCGGAGCACTCAAAATCGGACAATTCAGCAAGCGTTTGGCACGGAACTTGAGCGAATTATTTAATCTATGTCACTTTGACTCATGACTATGCTCGGCGTCCCGCGTTGTTACGCCCGATCCAGAGGTTGGCCGATGCGTCCCTTGCGCGTCCAACACAGACCCTCCTTGGCTTACCGCTGTGGGCTGTTCTTGGCTCGGGCAGGATTAATGACTCAGGTTCCGGAGTTTTATTTTAGGTTGCTGCTTGTGCCCACCTTAAATAAACTTCGAAACCTAAATTCTAAGACACTCCATGGTCGTAAGTGTGAAGTACACAGTACAAACACCAGGCGCGCAAAAAAAACCCCCACCCGTGCGGGGGTGAGGGGAATGCAAAGATATCATCCTCGAGGTGTGACACGACGGAAAGGGGTAGTCCCGCCATGAAGTGATATCAACCTGAACTATAGCGGGTACGTAGCGGAGCGTTTGTGTATTTTTGAAAAATGTCCTGGGGGGCAAAAAGCTCGCAAAACTGTGGGGGCGAGAAACTGCGTTGTACAAGGAAATGCAGATGCCCAACCTCACGACTACCTGACCCTGTGATGCAGGTCATTCTCATACTTTGATCAATTCCGCAAAATACGCAGCCTCCCAGGTCATCCATTAGCAAGGACAGGAAAGGAACATGAAGAAATGGACGGTGGCGTTGTTTTACCTACTGCTGAGTTTATCTGCCTACGGGGCGGAGACACCAGAGCGGGCTTGGACCGTGGAATTTGGCAGTACTGCACATGATTATGCCAATGCCATGACAACTGACGCAGCGGGAAACCTCTATCTTGCGGGAACGACCCAAGGCGGAGCGTTCGAGCCCTACGAGTTTGCGGGGGGGCGCAGTGATGCCGTGGTGGTCAAGTTATCGCCGACAGGTGCATTGCGCTGGGTCGCGCAATGGGGGGCAGCGTCCAAAGATTGGGTCGAAGACATTGTGGTGACTGAAGACGGCGCAGTCTATGCTGCCGGATCGACCGAGGGCGCCCTGGACGGTGAGACCCAACAAGGCTTGCGTGATGCGTTTGTGACCCGCCTGGACCCAAGCACGGGTGCTCGGATCTGGACGCGCCAATGGGGTGACCTTGGTACCAACAGTGATGTCGTAAGTGCGCGCGAATTTGCAGCCAATCAGCTCACCGTGCTGTCTATGCTCGATGGAGAAGATGGCCGCAATCAAGTCGAATTGCGCTCGCTGGATGCTGATGGCAAGGTTGTGGATCGCAAGGTACTGCTCACGCTGCAAAGTGGGCTGGGCAGCCGCGGGCGTGTCATGGACATGGCCCGGGATCACGCAGGGAATCTCCTGTTGGTGGGGTGGAGTAACTATGCCCTAGGTCCCTGTGACGGTTGCGAGACGGCGCGGTCATTGGGTGGCTACGTGCGCCGCACGGATGTGTTCTTACGTAAGTATTCGCCTGAGGGTGCGCTGCAATGGTCGCAACAATACGGCTCCACAGGCTACGACTACGGCATGGCGGTGGCCGTGGACAGTGGCGATAATGTTTTCGTTGCAGCCATCGCCGAAGGGTCCGTCGACGATACCACCGGTTACCTGGGTGGCCAGGATATTCTGTTGAGCCGTTTTAACCCGCAAGGTGAGCCCGTGTGGCGTCGCTATTTAGCCACACCACAACACGAATGGCCCGAAGGACTGCTCATCGATGCGGCCGACCGACTTTTTTTGACTGGCGTGACCCGAGGCGCATTTGCGGAACAATCGGCCCAGGGACGCGAAGATATTTTCCTCACACAATGGGATTTGACCGGTGAGCAACTATGGCTGGATCAGTATGGCAGCGAAGAAAGCGATCGCGCCTACGACCTGGCATTGGTAGCAGCAGCGGGAAAGCTCTATCTGACAGGGCGCAGTAATGGGTACCTGGAAGGTGCGAGCAATCAATCGCCGGGTAGTGGAGACTTCTTTGTGACCGAATATACGCTGCCTGCGATTGATCCGGATACTGATCCGGCCAATGAGGTGCCCACCGAGGATCTGAGCGGCGAGCAGCCTCAAGCCACTGCCCCCGACACAAAATCGTCACCTGCGGCTAAGAGCAGCGCAGCAGAACAAAGCCCCGCAACCCCCGCAGCGCAGGCAACAGCCCAGCGACTTCCCTTTGTCAAAACCGCCTGCCGCCCGGTGCCGGATCACCAAACCGACGCGTCTCAGGGCCCAGTCATCTTGGATCACTGGGCTGCTCTGCCAGCGGAAAACGAACAGGCTGGGGAGGCTGCCACCGCCATTTGGATTATCGGGATCGACCATCCAGAGCTGTTTCTGGAAACGCCATGGATCAGTGATCCTTCAATGAGTCTCCATTACACCCCCAAACCGGAAGCCTCCGGTCTTGTCACCCTTCAATACAACGTCGTAGATAAAAGCACCGGCGATTTGCTGCCCACCTGCCACAGCGAAACCTTCCAAATCCAACTTCTCTGATAAGGTCGCCACACAACGCGCTGCGTAAAGCGAAGTGGCTCTGAGCCTGGAAAAGCGAAGGTTGGGAGCCAACGGGGCAAACCACAAACAAGCATCCGTGATCCAGTTCCAAGGTCGAGCGGAACGTTTGGTATAGACTCACTGACGAGTGTTTCGGAGCTGATCCTGATCATTGACCTAGCGCTATTTTTGTATGAATAGCGTTTCAACCTAGATTCCGCAGTTGGGCGCGAAAAAGACGCGTAAGCAATTGGTGTGCCTGGTGAATCAGAAAAACTCGTGGTCACCTTATTGGTGATG
>JANTGD010000415.1 GCA_024763135.1 Thiotrichales bacterium
ATCACCAATAAGGTGACCACGAGTTTTTCCGATTCACCATGCACACCAATATCTTACGCGTCTTTTTTGCGCCCAACTGAGGTTTTTAGGTTGAAAGAAGCTTTAGTATGGTCTGTTTCAGTTGCTCCGCAAATGGGGCTTAACGTTCGGCTTCGACAATATCTCGGTAACTGTGCCAAGTGGCGTAACCGAGTAGGGGAAAGATCACGGCAAAGCCCCAAAAAGCCGTGAGTACGCCAACTGCAGCGAGCACGGTCAACAACAGTGCCCATACGATCATCGGTGCTTTGTTAAGGCTGACTGCCTTGAAGCTGGTGACCATCGCGGTCAGCGCATCGGCGTTGCGATCCAGTACGATGGGCATGCTGAGCGCATTGGTCATGAATACAATAACGGCAAACACAAAACCGGCAGCGGCGTAAAACAACAGCGCAGGGAGATACTCAGGTTGAAAAAGCCCCGAGGCATATGCCATGGAGGACCCCTCGAGAAAGCCGAACTTAAGCGCAAAAATGATTGAGGACACACGTAGCCAGGCGATCATAATAAAGCCTAAGGCCACGGCAATCAGCGCCAGTGCCAGTTTGTGTTTCCAGATGGCGCGAAACGTGCCCAGAATGGAAACTCGCTCGCCCATGGCACGCTGTCGACTGGCTTCATACAGCCCTAGTGCGAGAAATGGTCCAATTAACATTAAGCCGGTAAGAAAGCCGAACATAATCGCGGGTGCGGCACGAGACAGAAACAGTACACCATAACAGGCGGCAACCACGAGCACGCCATAGAGCAGGCTCAATAGGGGATGATGAATGAAATCCCCCCATCCTCGTGCGAGCCAGCGAAAGGGCTGTGCGGCGCTGACCTTATTAATGGCAAAGTGTGTGCTCCCGAGCGCGAAAGGCGTCGGGTGGCCATGGGTGCCTTTAGATATCGCTGCTGACATTGAATACTCCTAGCTGCTACTGGCAGCCTAATTCTGACAGGATTGGTCAGATATAAAGTATAGGCAGCTTTTTCAAGTTTTCAGGAGAAATTTGCCCCATGGACTTATGGGGAGTACTAGTAAAATGACGGACTCAGTTGTCCTGTCTGCACGCCTGGGTAGGCGCACTTCGCAGGGAATGGTTGTTCCCTTCCCATGAAGTGCAACACCGCCAGTGATGCAGACAGGGCAAACCTTCGAGCGCTTCAGTGATACCGCGTCTGGTGTTGCAGTGCATGCCAAGGACACTGCCATTACCTGCGTACTGCGCCTTGATGCGCAGCATCACAAAAGCGCTGAGCCCGTCATTTCAAGCTGGACGAGGTACTGCCCCGGACACCCCACGAGGATTCATTCGTGTTCAATACAATCCGATGCACTGCTGCATTGAGATGTTTGCGCATTCCGAGCAAAATACCCTTGCTTCGGTTGTTTCGGATTGCTTCGATGTAACCCAGGCTTGTGTGAATTGCAGAATCCAAACTCAGCTAACTCATTGAATGCCATGCCAAGAACCTCAGTAAAAAAGAAGTCCTCCACAAAAAAGCGCGCAGTTGCCCGCAGCGCCAAGCAGGGCAAACCGCTTAAAGCGCCTGAATCCGATAAGCCTTTATATATCGGTATAGATTTGGGAACGGCCCGTTCGGTCGTCGTGGCGAGCAATGGCCAGCGTCACTGGATTGAGAGCTATGTGGGTTATCCGAAGGATTTCGTTGCGCGCAAGCTGCTGGGTGAGGGACCGCTGTTTGGCTATGAAGCGTTGGAAAATCGCCTGTCACTTGATTTGTCTCGGCCGTTGGCCCAAGGGGTAGTGCACAGCAGCACCGCGCGTGATGAGCAATCGGTTCAGGCATTGATTCAGTTTCTCATCGACCTGGTCGAGCCCCGTAAAGGGGAAGTGCTGCAAATTGCCATCGGTGTGCCGGCCGCGGCGCTGCGCAGCAATAAGCTTGCGATTCGGGAAGCCGTGGCTGCGCGTGCTGATAAGCTGATGGTCGTTTCCGAGCCGTTTGCCGTCGCGTATGGTTTGGGCGCGCTGAACAATGCGCTGATTATCGATATTGGTGCTGGAACTATAGATTTCTGTTTAATGCATGGCACCGTGCCCACCGAAGATGATCAACGCAGTCTGACCACGGCCGGAGATGCGATCGATCATCAACTGCTCGCACTGTTGGAGGAAAAATACCCCAAAACAAGCTTTTCTCTCGAGCAGATTCGCGAATTCAAAGAGCAACATGGTTTCGTTCGTAACGATGGCCGGTCGGTAATCGTCGAAGCTCCCGTTAATGGACGCATGACCGCGCACGACATTACGCAGGAGCTGATGCGTGCCTGTCGCTCGATTTTGCCAGGAATCATTGAAACCGCCGCCGATTTAATCGCGCGTTCGGATCCGGATTTTCAAGATCAAGTGCGCAGCAATATTATCCTCGCAGGTGGAGGCAGCCTAATCGATGGGATCGATGAAGCCGTAGCCGATGGGCTTTCCGAGTATGGACCCGTCGCGGTGAGCTGTGTTGAAGATCCCTTGTTCTGCGGTGCCGACGGCGCGCTCCAGCTCGCGCGTGAAATGCCGGAAGAATACTGGCAAGCGTTTTGAGGGTATCGCATGTCAACGGGGGATTGAGCGTGAGTAATCCCAACACGCTTTAACAAGGTTGTTGAAAAACGCTCAGCTGGCACGATCCAGCGTTAATTGTGGCTCAAAATGCTCAATTACTGCGTGTAAACTGCGCTTTTTCTCCAGATTTTGCCTTGTCTCACACTCACCTGAGAGTTTTTCAACAGCCTGTTAAAGGAAGCTCTGATTCATTCTGGCGCGAGCAGATTGTGGTGAAAAATCGTCCCGTTCAAGGCGCGGATCGCAGGTAATAGCGGGCTATTGCGAAGATCCGCAACGCA
>JANTGD010000416.1 GCA_024763135.1 Thiotrichales bacterium
ACAAAAGTCCACGCAAGCTCTTGGTGCACCTGGCAAATCAGAAAAACCTCTCATCACCAATAAGGTGACCACGAGTTTTTCCGATTCACCAACCACACCAATATCTTACGCGTCTTTTTTGCGCCCAACTGAGGTTTTTAGGATGAAACACTCTAAAGGCAATGGCTCGGTGTTGCGCCACTCCGTAAAGACCGGGCATAGCCGGAGAGCGGCGCCTTGCCCCGGGATATGTGGGGCGCACTGCACGAGGCTTTACTTTGGATTGTCTGAGTGCGTCCATTGTCGGACCACTCGGCTGGCCTGTTTGAGCCCATGGGGCGTACCCACATCAATGACAGGTGTCTTGGCGAGTTGTTCTCCGACTACCGTCAGCCCAGCGGTGATCGCGGCATTGATTGCGTCTCCAATCTGAATCTCGCGCGCGAGATTGTCTGCGTCCAGCTGGGCGACATAGGAATGTAAAAAATCAGTAAAAACAGGTGTCCAGATAGCGGGTGCCCAGGTCAAATGAGAGTCTACAGGGGTACTGGGTTTAATGTCGATGTGAGTGATGTGTGACCCATTCAGCGCAACAATATCGACGCGGGAAGGTTCCAGTGTCGGAAAAAGTCCGAGGCAGGCATCAGCTGCATGGGAGATCAAACTGTCGCGCAACCGGGCATATGCTGAGCAAGGGGGGAACACGATATCGGGGTACCCCAATGCGCAGAAATGATCTTTGATCAACGGGTACGCGACATCCAAGGTGTGTAACGAAGACGGCGTGCGTTGAGTTGGCAGATAGTGGAGCCGCATCGCCCCGTGTTGCGCACCGTATACTTGGGGGATATCTTGTTTTTCAGGTCGAATTACCCAGCAGGCGTCCGAGATGCCACCCTGGTCTAGGTGCGTGAGTAAATAGGCCGCTACGGGTTTGCCGGCGATTGGCACAACTTCCTTGCTGCAATGCAGATTGAGTCGCGTCCCAAATCCCGCGGCGGGGATCAGCGCTTTGATGGGTTTCGCTTTCAACGCAGTAGTTTCACTGGCTTAAGTGGCATGCAGTTTGAGCGCCATTTTTGCCACACGTTCGCCTAACACCTGGCAAAGTTCGGTTTCTGCTTCGCTCAGTGGCTGATCACTACCCAAGCCAGCCAAATGTGAAGCACCGTACGGTGTGCCCCCAGAGGTGGTTGTGTTGAGCGCTGGTGCGGAGTAGGGGATACCGGTGATGATCATGCCATGATGGAGTAAGGGGATCATCATTGAGAGGAGCGTTGTTTCCTGTCCTCCGTGCAGGCTGGAGGTCGATGTGAAGACCCCAGCGGGTTTACCCTCGAGCGCGCTGCTGAGCCACAAATTGCTGGTTTGATCCAGGAAATATTTCAAGGGTGCGGCCATATTGCCAAAGCGGGTCGGACTGCCTAGGACGAGACCAGCACAGCGAGCCAAGTCATCGATTTCAGCGTAGGGCGGGCCTGTTTCTGGAATCTCGCTGGCGGTGGCTGCGCAGACAGTGGAGA
The DNA here is from genome assembly GCA_024763135.1 of Thiotrichales bacterium. Taxonomy (GTDB): domain Bacteria; phylum Pseudomonadota; class Gammaproteobacteria; order UWMA-0217; family UWMA-0217; genus JANTGD01. The sequence continues at coordinate 1,503 of JANTGD010000416.1, forward strand.
CAGGGGGGACGGTGCGCAAACAGGCGCTGGCTTTCCCGGTCGATTCAACCCCGCGGGCGATATGGCGCGCCATTTCCGCGGTGTTCCCATGGCGACTGTAGTAAAGGACAAGCACTTCGCTCATGAGAGAATGTCCAACACGTGTTCCGGAGGGCGGCCCAGCGCCGCGTGTTGCCCCTTAATGACAATCGGACGCTCGATCACCTTGGGGTATTTCACCATGAGTTCGATCAGCTCGTCGTCGCTGAGCGTGTCATCAGCCATGCCGCCCAGTTTGTATTCTTTCTCTTGTTTGCGCAGTAATTCACGGGGGCGCATGCCCAGCTTTTGCAGGACAGTTTTCAGTTCTGCAGCGGTTGGGGGTGCCTTTAGGTATTCAATAATCTCCGGTTCGATTCCCTGGTCGCGCAATAGCTGGAGTGTCTGACGGGATTTACTGCAACGCGGATTGTGATAGATCTGGATGGATTCTTGATCAGACATGGGGTAAAAAGGGTTGCTTGTGCTCGCCGTGATCTTATGTGATGCTAGCCCTGATGCCAACCGGCAAACTGTTCGAGAACTGAATGACATTGAAACCGTTGTTCGTGGTATTTCTGGCTTTGATCGGGGCCGTGATGTTTGGCTGTTCAGTACTTCCTGTCCAACAGATGAGTGATGCGCGGCAAGCCATTGAGACTGCTAAGGCGGTCGGTGCTCAGACCTATGCAGGCGATTTGTACCAGGAAGCGCTCACGCTTTTCGAAGACGCTGAACGATTGCAGTCCGAAGGACGTTACGATACGGCGGCAAAAGTAGCCAATCGCGCAAGAAAAATCGCGATCAAGGCGCGTGAACAAGCACTGCGGGTGCAATCTCAACCCCAATCTCACGAACCTGCTCCAAGCCTACCATAGATGGGCAACGACCCTGGTAGTTGACGTTGTGCCGTGCTTACTGTGATGCCGCGACTCCGCGGCGGTGCTTGCAAAAGGCCAGCTGCCAGTTTGCGCCTTGAGGCACAACATTAGCCAATTGCTGAGGCTGTCTTTGCAGAAAAGTCATCTGAGGATGGGTGGCTTCCGGACCGGTAGAGCGCTCAATGAGGCCATTAGAGGACACCTTTATGCATAGAGCGGGGAAAAGGCCCGAAATCGATGCACCCCCTGTTGGTTATCTGCTCTCTGACTGGGTCATGGACACAAAGCGGATTGACAAGGGATAGTCTTGGTAACGCGGTTTGGCTGGCAATCCGGGGTTGGCGATCAACTCGACCTATTGGTCTTTTAAGGCAGCTCTGATCAATACGTAACACGGCATCTTGCGGCGCAAAATCGCTCACTTCTGCGTTGCGGATCTTCGCAATAGCCAGCTATTACCTGCGATCCGC
>JANTGD010000417.1 GCA_024763135.1 Thiotrichales bacterium
CTTATTGGTGATGAGAGGTTTTTCTGATTTGCCAGGTGCACCAAGAGCTTGCGTGGACTTTTGTGATCCAACTGAGGTTTTTAGGTTCAACAGCCTAAGGCAAAGTAACCAATCGGGGAAAACCCGGTGTACCTGCAACCAAGTGGGTTGACTGTGTTGAACCAGCGAACCGCATCAAACAAACAGCATAAAAAATTACGGCATTAACAGGCTGCTGTCATTCTCTTCGACGGACTCACCGCACCCCAGCATTTTGAATCGATTTTTTGTGCAGGATTACAGCGCCTGAGACTTTATCAACAGACGATTAAGGCCTGCACGCTGAAATAGTGATTCGCGTCTGTCCAGACTTGCGCAACCCGAAAGCCACTTTGCTCGGCAAGCTCGGCAAATCCGGCCAGCGTATACTTATAGGAATTTTCAGTATGGATCGATTCACCATCGGCAAAATGAAAGCCAACACCTGCCACACGCACGCGTTGATCACCCTGACTGACCAGGTGCATTTCCATGCGCCCGAGTACCGCGTTGTAGGCCGCACGGTGCGCAAACCGATTGAGATCGAAATTTCCCTGTAATTCCGAGTTAATCCGCTGGAGCAAATTTTGATTGAAGGCCGCGGTAATCCCTTGCGCATCGTTGTACGCGGCATTCAATACAGCAACGTCTTTTTGTAAATCCACTCCAATCAGTAACGTGCCTCCCGTTCCCAGTTGAGTCGCCAAATGGCGCAGAATCATCACTGCCTGCTTGGGCTCGAAGTTACCAATACTCGAGCCCGGATAAAAGGCCGCACGACTGAGTTGCAGATCTATCTCGGGCAGCTGCAATCCTTGTGTGTAATCTGCGCACACGGCGTGAATCTGGATCTGTGGAAAATCTTTTGCCAAGGCTGCAGATTGTTTTTGCAAATGATCCCCGGAGATATCGATGGGCATATAAATCTGCGGTTGCAGACAACTCAGCAGGTTACGGATTTTTCGGGTACTCCCGCTACCCAACTCAATGAGTAACCCGTGCGCCCCCAGGACACCCGTGAGCTCCTGACAGGCCGATTCGATAATCTGAATTTCAGTGCGCGTGGGGTAGTACTCGCGTGTTTCGGTAATCGCTTCAAATAACTCAGAGCCGCGCTCATCGTAAAAAAATTTGGGGGCGATCTGTTTAGGTGTCGCGCTCAGACCTGCTAATACCTCGGTTTTGAAGTCCGCCAGTGCGGGGCGTAAATCATGAAACTGGTAGTTCATCCGCGCACATCCTCGGCAAGCCGCACGCCCATGAACTGCCAACGCTCCTGCGGATAGAAAAAATTTCGATAGCTTGCCCGAATATGTGCCTGTGGGGTGACGCATGACCCACCCCGCAACACCTGTTGATTGCACATGAACTTACCATTGTATTCACCGAGTGCGCCGGCGTCGGCCCGATAGCCCGGATAGGCGCTATAGGCGCTGCTCGTCCACTCCCAGCAGTCCCCAAACATCTGCAGTAAACCCTCAGCGGCGATGGGCGATTCGGGATGCAAACAGTCTGCCGTACGGAAGTTTCCTTGGACTGGCACGGTGTTGGAGGCATTTTCCCATTCTGCTTCCGTCGGAAGCCGTTTGCCCACCCATCGGGCATAGGCGTCCGCCTCGTAGTAGCTGACATGTGTGACCGGAAGGTGCAGCTCCAAAGGACGTAAACCACCCAGCGTTTTTTCCATCCACTGCTCATCCCGATGCAACCAGTAGAGCGGCGCCTGCCACCCGGTTTGCTGCAAATGATACCAGCCATCGGCCAGCCAGAGTTCCGGTCGCGTATACCCTTCATCACGAATGAACTCCAAATACTCGCCATTGGTTACTAGACGATTAGCCAAGCGATGGGGTTGCAACCAAACCGTATGACGCGGCATTTCATTGTCGTATGCAAAGCCGGCGCCTTGATGACCGATCTCAACCTGCCCCTGCTTGCCATCGATCCAGCGCATCGACACTGGTCGATTACGCGGCACCTGCAAATCGCCCCGATAGGCTGGCAGCAAAGGGTTGTAGGAAAAAATATGCTTGATATCCGTGAGTAACAGCTCTTGATGCTGTTGTTCATGATTCAGCCCAATAATCAGCCTGCGGTTGATCTCTGGCCAGTCTCTCGCGGGTGCTGAATCGATCAAGGCACACATGGCTTCATCAACATGTGCCCGATAATCCATGACTTCGGCCACGGTTGGGCGGCTCAGCAGCCCTCGCTCGGGCCGGGGATGCATTGTTCCTACTTGCTGGTAGTAAGAATTGAACAAATACCCGAATTGAGCATGGAATTCTCGGTACTCACGCCGAAATGGTTTGAGTAGAAAAGTTTCGAAAAACCAGGACACATGCGCGAGATGCCATTTGGGGGGACTGACTTCGACTGTAGTCTGAATACCAAAGTCTTCCACCGCCAAGGGGGCGCAAAGCTGCTCGGTTTCTACCCGTACGTGTTGGTAGGAGTGGATCAGCTCAGCGCGCTCGGAAGCAGATTGCTGCTGAGTATGCATTGGGAGTGATTCCTTATCATTTTTTTGGACGGGCTGTCGCGCATCTCGCGCAGACCGCCGCTTTTAGTAAGCATCAAAAGCGAGCCCCACGGTCATGGCTCGTTATGGGTGAACCCTATCATAACGGTTCGACAAGACCGCTGACTACCATGGACTTTTCACGCCAGTTAACCTAAAGGGCAGCGTTTGACTCGAAAGACGCATCCGCCGAGTCACTACAGTAACTTTGAATGATGTGCTTATTAGCAGGCTGTTGAAAAACTCTCAGGTGAGTGCGAGACAAGGCAAAATCTGGAGAAAAAGCGCAGTTTACACGCAGTAAATGAGTATTTTGAGCCACAATT
>JANTGD010000418.1 GCA_024763135.1 Thiotrichales bacterium
AAACTCGTGGTCACCTTATTGGTGATGAGAGGTTTTTCTGATTTGCCAGGTGCACCAAGAGCTTGCGTGGACTTTTGTGATACAACTGAGGTTTTTACGATAATAAAGTCCCGTCAGCCCCCACGAATACCATTCTCAAAGGCACACAGAGCCAGTTGGACACGATTCTTAGCGTCGAAAAGATCCTGTAAGCGCTGTAGCTGGTTGCGGATCGTATGGGGTGAGAGTCCCAACGCCCGGGCAATCTCCTTGTTGCTGTGCCCCTGCACCAGTTGTTCGAGTATCTCGATGTCTCTGACACTCAATACCGCGAGCGCTGGATTGCTCTGCCTACCGGATGCTGCGCCACTCGATTGGGGGGCATCTGCTGAAGCCAAGTGCTGATACTGGACGGTTCTGAACAATGCGCGCACCAATGAATCTGAAACACGACACTCGCCCCGGTGGGCCGCGCGAATGGCATCGGTCATGGTCGGCACGGGGCTGTCCTTCAAGACAAACCCACAGGCACCATTGCGGATAGCGGTCACCAGCACCTCTGGATCCGTGGACACGGTCAGCATGACGATTTGCAGCTGCGAGCATGCTGTCAATAAGGTAGGGATTGCATCCACACCACTTTCACCGGATAAGTTATTGTCCAGCAGCGCCACATCCGCGTCCTCTGCCGCTAACCAGGCCACCGCGTCGCGCACGGCACCCGCCTCACCCACAACCTCAAGCCCTTGCTCGTCTTCCAGCACATGCCGAATACCTTGACGGAATACCGGATGGTCATCGATGATCAAAATCCGGGTGCAGGCTCCGGTCTGCTGATTATCGTCCATCGGCGCGAGCCCCCAAAGCAAATGGTAGTTGCAAAATCAGCGCAAACCCTTCACCAGGACCTGTCTCCACCAGCATGTGGCCGTTTAGTCGTTGCACCCTGTCCTGCAGGGTCGCCATCCCCTGCCCTCTTTGCAAACACTGCACATCCGCCCCTCGTCCCTGATCCTGAATGCGCAGCTTGAATCCCCTTGGGTGCTGCTGCGGCTCGATCGATAACCATGCTTCACGCGTGCCACTGTGTTTCTTGATGTTCCACAGGCCCTCCTGAACCATGCGGATCAGCTCCCGTTGCGCTTGAAGCGACAGCTTGGGTACAGCCGCCGGTAATTCAATGTGCACCTGAAAATCGAACCAGTGCTCAAACTGTTCCACGTAACGTTTGAGGTTTTCCCAGATCTCCGCATCTGGTGACAGCCGTAGCTCGAAGATACCACTGCGTATCGTGGCATTGGCCGACTCGAGCATCGGCCGAATCGCATCCAGCCGTTGCAGCAATTTTTCACGTCCTGCGCCGCGTTCGACCAGGCCCATAAAGGCGTGCAATTCCAACGTCATGCCACTGATCACCTGCGCCATATTGTCGTGCAGCTCTGCGCTGATACGTTGGCGCTCATCGGCAAGTTCGAGCTGCCGGAGTTTTTGGTGGTAATCAAATGTATTCAGCGCAATGTGCAAGTGATTGGCAATACGTTGCTGTAACGAAATCTCGAAAGTCCCGAAATGTTGCGGTTGCCGGGAAAAGCTGCACAATACCCCATACATCTGCTCGCCAGCGCCCACCGCAACCGTCAATCCGCTTCGTATTCCCAGTGCCGATAAACGGGCCAGGGCCGTATCCATCGGCAGGTCCATGCCGGGTATATCGCCCAGCATCCGATAGTTTTTGTTATCCGCAGCGAAATCGCCCGTGGGTAGGAGCTGCGCCTGAATCTCTTCCCATTCGATCTCGACAGGGAGCAGCTCTGCAGGTAAGGACGTCGCGGTCACTGCCTGCAGTGGCCTCTTCTCGTGCTGTGCTTCATCGACTTGGAGAAACCAGGTCAACTCCACCTCCACCAATCGCCGGGTTTCCTTGACGACACAGGAAACGATCTCATCCAGTTCAGTGGCTCGGGAAATCATCAAACCAATGTGATAGAGCCGCTGCGCAGCGTCGCGCTCTCGTTGGATCTCAACCACTTTGCGGGCGTTCTGAATCGCGGCGTCGAGGTAGATACCCAATCCCCTGAGACTCCGAAAGTACTGCGGGGTATAGGGATGCCCCGGTGGCGAGATCAGTTGTAATAAACCATGCGTATCACCCTCCACTCCAATAGGAATGGCAAGCATGTTCTGACGTTCAACCAGCCGAAGGCCGAGATCTTCCTGTACGGCTTGGCGTAATCCTTCCTGGTAGATTCCCCCAGTCGGTTGTAGTGTTAAACGTCCGCCAAACCCGTAACCGACTTCCTCCGCGCTCAGGTGAAGTCCACGTTTGAGCGCAGGCTCAGGCACGCCACTACTCTGCAGCACCCGCAAACCCTGCATGCCATCGCGGTAGACCAAAAGCGCCACAACCGCCCGACTGTGTTTTACCGCCAAGGCAAACATACGCTCCAACACCTGCGCTTCATCTTGTCGTTGGCTCAATTCAGTAGCGACCGACCGACACAGATCGACACAGTCCTGGTGCAGATGTCTGGCCTGTCGAAACTGCCATAGTAGCCAGAAGGCAACGACAAATAGCAACAACAGCAGCAACACGAGCAACACCGTGATAAGCATTCCTTAATACCCCCTTATATGACGACATGCGACACAGGACAGACTGTTAAAAAACAGGGTGAATCTCCACGCGTCTCTGAGATTCCCAGCGCCGTTGTTTGCAGCGACAAAAAACAAGCCGTAACGACACATTTGACCAGTCACTGAATAGTTACGCCATAGCGTCACACTCGGTATTTACGATGACAGAGGCTCTGTTTGAATGCGCCTGAAACACCCGGGGTCGCCACCAGGTGACAGGTACATCTGTACCTATCTCAAAGAACCCGG
>JANTGD010000419.1 GCA_024763135.1 Thiotrichales bacterium
GCAAAAGCTGCGTACAGCCTTGAGTTGTTCTGCAGAAAAGGGGTGCTGGGAGACGAGCAAGGTGAAAGTGCGCCAGCTGCGTATCAGGATGAGTCGCTCATTGGCTGGCAGACCACGAGCCTCGAGGGATTGTCGGGCAGTGAGCAGTAAACGAAGTGCCTCCCGGGGTGGGAGCTGGAGATAACGAGTGATCGCGAGCAGACCCGTCGGGGACAGGTGCTCGAGGTAGGCCGAAAAAGCCTCTCGGGTATACAGATAATTTTCCTGTTGTGCGCGGAGTCCTCCCGGGCCTTCGGCGGCGACGAGATCCAGGGTGATCAAGTCGTAGCGTTGTTGCGCCTGCATGACAAATGCTCGGGGTTCGGCAATGCGCCAATTTACACGTGGGTGATTGAGGAGGTGACCGGTCCAGTCGGCATAGCGCTGGCTGAGCAGTTGCTGCAGCCCTGCATTCTGTTCTACAGCCGTGATGTGCGTGTGCGCCCCGGCGAGCGCCGGTAACACGGCCAGTCCGGTGCCAGCACCAAGCACTAAAATCTGCTCGCCCACCCCCAGTCGATAGGGCAGAGCCGAGGTCAGACGGGAAATAAAAGCAGGTGGTTTTTGTGGATCGGCCTGGGTGATTGCGCCGGCAAAATCCGCATCGATATAGACGCCTAGTTGAGGCGATGGACCGACGCCGGCGGAAAGGCTGAGACCAGGCGCATAGCGCAAGCGGACCTGCGAATTTTCGACGACGTCGATTACGCCCAGCGGACCCACGGCTTGAGCATCCCGGTGTGCGCCCAGGGTTTGTAATGCCTGGCTGAGGTCTTTGTAGGGCGCGCTGTGCACCCGCCAGAGATCGCTGCGCCATAAGCCGGCCAGGCCGACCAGAAGCAGTAGACTGAGCAGCCACAGCGCACGCGGGTTCCAGCCGAAGGCGCGCGCTGCTGTCACGCAGGTAATCAAGGCGGTCGCGGCCACCACCCAGAGCGCCTGTTGTGGGTGCACAAAATAGATCAACAGCATCACGGCGATGGCGCCCAGGCCTGCACCGAGCAAGTCGATGCCATAGATGCGGTGATTGTTGCTGCCAAAGCGAAACAGTGCCGCGCCAATGGCGTTGGCGACCGCAAAAAAAGGCACTGCGCAGAGCAGATAGACAGACGCCAGGTAGATCAGTTGCGTCCGGTCCCAGGGCAGTCGCAGAGGATTGAGCGGCAAGCGTTCGGCGAGACCAAAAACCAAAATGCTGGCCGCGGTGAAGACGATAGCGTTAGCGAGAAAAAAAACTTCGAAATGCCGGTGTATCCAGCCGCGCAGCAGGGTCAGGAAAGTGCCGCTTGCGCCGTAGCCAAACAGCGACAGGCTGATGATCATGCCCACCAGATGATGCCAGTGCACAATGGAAAACAGACGCGTTAGCAGGACTTCGTATGCCAGTGCCGCAGCCGATAGCAGACCGATCGCGAGCCAGGGAATGGGGGAGGGAGGCCGCACGGGCAGTGGTTGCGTGCGTGCCTCAGTGGCCACCGGTAAGGGGGACAAAATGCACCGGCATGAGCGCACGCGACTGGACGCGGCCTGCATCGTCCTTGAGTACCAGTACCAGTTGCTGCGCGGAATAGCGGCTGCCTACGGGCAGCACCATGCGTCCGCCGGGTTTGAGTTGTGCAATCAGTGGCGGTGGGATGTGGTCACCCGCAGCCGTGACAATAATGGCATCGAAGGGCGCCGCGTCCGGCCAGCCGTTGTAGCCATCGCCTAGTTTGGTGTGGACCTGCGTGTAGCCGAGTCGCTGCAGCGTTTCGGTGCTGCGACGGTGTAACGGTGGAATGATTTCGATACTGTAGACCTGATCGGTCAGCATCGCGAGGATGGCCGCCTGGTAGCCACTGCCTGTACCGATCTCCAGCACCTTGTCACCGGGTTGGAGATTTAGTAACTCGGTCATGATGCCGACAATCAGCGGTTGCGAGATGGTCTGGCCGTAGCCAATGGGCAGAGGAATGTCTTTATAGGCATCGCGGCGCTGATCAGGAGGGACGAATTCATGCCGTGGCACAGTTGCCAATGCCTGTTCTACAGCGGGGCTCAAGTGATCCCGCCCCAAAACATGCTGCATCCCGCGGACATCGCTGCGCAGCTGTTCGAGCAGTGCGGCTCGGGCCTGAGTTTCGGGGCCGTCTGCAGATGCCGCAAGCGCCAGTTGGGGCACCAGCAGCAGGCTCAGAACAAATCCGACGATCAGCCAACAGTGGGTCGATTCAGTTGACTGATGCTGGATTCTGATATGCGCCGTTTTCAAAGACTTGAAAAAATTCATTCAGGGCTGGGTGTTTGATCGGCTCGCCAGTCTCATCGGGTTCGAGGTGTCGTTCTGCCACATAAGTGACCTGATCGGCATCGTGCACCAACACATGATACCAGGGTTTATCCTTGGGCGGGCGGCTCAGCGCAACGGTATTGTACCACTCCTCGGTGCCCTCAAATTCCGGATCGACATCGATCACCACGCCGCGATAGCCAAAGCGTTTATGGTGTACCAGTTGTCCTACATTGAATTTCGCTTCGGTCAACATACCTCGGTCCTCTTCTACGTTTCCCTATGCTTATACGTAGCATAACGCAATTTCGACGAGGCTGTTTTGGTGTATTGGGCATGAGCTACTCAGGCAATCCCATAGTAAAGCCTCCGTAAGGACTCAGCTAATCGCTTAATTGCGCCAACGCTGCGTTAAAAAATGGTCATTTAACAGGTTAAACCTAGATTCCGCAGTTGGATCACGAAAGTCCACGCAAGCCCTTGGCGCACCTGGCAAACCAGAAAAACCTCTCATCACCAATAAGGTGAC
>JANTGD010000420.1 GCA_024763135.1 Thiotrichales bacterium
TTCTATTATTATCCGGGGTCATTCTGCCGCTATTGCCCGATCAACAGATTTCACCTTATCTACCTGTCACACCTTTTAAAATCTGGCTCGCGGTGGTTGTGATTTCGAGCATTTCTTATCTCGGCTATATTGTCAGGAAGTATTTACTCGTTCATCAGGGCTATTTATTGACCGGGTTTCTGGGCGGTTTGTATAGCAGCACGGCCGCCACCGTCGTTTTGGCGCGCAAATCGCGCAGTCTGGTATCACCAGACCCGTCGATCAATGCAGGGATCATTGCCGCGACCGGTATGATGTACCTGCGGCTGCTCGTTTTGATCGGCCTGATGCAAGCACCACTGATACTTGTGGCGGCCCCACCCCTGGGGGGACTTTCACTGCTTTCACTCCTGATTGCTGTGCGCATCGATCACTCCGGCCATACCAGCGAGCCTAAAATGGCTACTATGGATAAATCCAATCCACTGGAGCTCGGCATTGCCTTCGTGTTTGCACTGTTATTCGTGGTGATGTTGCTGATCACTCAGCAAGTACTTGCTCATTTCGGCCAAACGGGGCTGAGTCTGCTGGCCTTGGTGGCAGGATTTTCAGACATCGACCCGTTTGTGCTGTCCGTGCTCAGTGGGCACTACCCCGGCCTCACCGCCAATCATTTGGTAGGTACTTTACTTATTGCCGCCGGAAGCAATAATTTACTGAAAGCACTCTATGCTTTTTTTGTGGGCGACAGATCCCAAGTCAAAGGTGGTTTTTGGTTTCTCGTCCTGGCCGGCGTGGGGACCGTTGCGCTTGGCCTGTTCATGGCACGCTGATCTATCTGCAGGAGAAATTCATGTCTGACTCTGATTATCGCAAACGCTTTCGAGTGACACCAGGTGATCGCCCCAAGCTGGAAAAAATCGATCCCAACGCGCGAGACGGCCATACCACCAAACAAGAAGCGCAGGATGAGATCACCCACTACGCACAACGGATGCGAGAATTGCAATATCTGCTGCACGCCGAGAACAAACGCAGCCTGCTCATCGTGCTTCAGGGCCTGGATGCCAGCGGAAAAGACGGTACCATTCGTCATGTGCTCGGTTATATGAATCCACAAGGCTGCCACGTTAGGGGATTCAAACAGCCCACGGCCATCGAAGCCGCGCATGATTTCCTTTGGCGTGCGCATAAAGCAGCGCCAGCCACCGGTGAGGTGACCATTTTCAACCGCTCGCATTACGAAGATGTTTTGGTGGTTCGCGTCCACGAACTGGTACCCAAGAAAAAATGGCTGGGCCGCTATGAGCACATCAACACGTTCGAAGCACTGTTGGCTGAGCATGGCACCCATGTCATCAAATTCTTTCTGCACATCAGCCCTGAAGAACAACTCGCGCGTTTTAAAAAGCGCCTGGACGATCCCACCCGCTGGTGGAAAATCAGCGAAGCAGACTATAACGAACGGCTATACTGGAAAGAATATCAGCATGCCTATGAAGACGTGTTCGAACGCTGCAACAGCGGTGATGCACCTTGGTATATTATCCCCGCCAATCATAAATGGTTCCGAAACCTTGCCATCTCCAGGATAGTCACCGAAACCATGGAATCTCTGCAGATGTCTTTTCCCGAGCCCAGCGTGAATATCGACGACATTCGGCGCAAGTATCACGAAATCGTGGAGAAGAAACTCTAGGAAGCTCTGATCAATTCGTAACACGGCATCTTGCGGCGCAAAATTGTCCACTTCTGCGTTGCGGATCTTCGCAATAGCCAGCTATTACCTGCAATCCGCGCCTTGAACTGGACGATTCTTCACCACAATCTGCTCGCGCCAGAATGAATCAGAGCTTCCTCTAATGTCCTGCTGGATTTCACACGACTCAAGAGCCAATCAGAACGACACCCGTAGTCGAGCTTGAAATTAATCGCCGAAAAAACGTGACTAAGCCGCAACGCCAAATAAAGACCCTACGCCCGCTGTCAAGAGCATTGCCAACGCACCCCAAAATGACACTCTGAGTGCTGCCCGGATGATCGGCGCTCCCCCAGCACGCGCCGCAATACCACCAAGCAGCGCCAAAGCGATGATGGACAACAGTGCGACGCTGGCCATTAAATAGGGCAGTGGCGTCAGCCAGGCGGCCGACAATGGCAACGCAGCCCCCGTGGTAAATGCGGCCGCTGAGGCTAATGCAGCCTGGATAGGTCGGGCAGTGGAAGTCTCTGTAATACCAATATCGTCACGCGCATGCGCTCCCAATGCATCCTGCGCCATCAGTTGCGCCGCAACTGTCTCAGCAAGTTCAGGGGATAATCCTCTGTTTCGATAAATTTCGGCCAGCTCGTCTTTCTCGAGCTCAGAATTTTCCTCTAAGGAGCGCTGCTCAATCGCCAGATCCGCCTGTTCAACATCCGCCTGAGAACTGACCGAGACATACTCTCCGGCCGCCATAGACATCGCACCTGCAACCAGTCCCGCAACGCCAGCTAATAAAATATCATCCTTCACCGTATACGCCGCGGCCACTCCCATTACAAGACTGGCGGTAGAAACAATGCCATCATTCGCACCCAGTACTGCCGCGCGCAACCAGCCTGCCCGATGTGACCGATGGGGTTCATGAATGTCCATGTAAGGCCCTACTTTTTAGAAATGGATAAGTTGAATGCTGCTCAACATGCCTGAGACTCTATACAAAGACAATCCATAGTCAATTGGACAAAGGCGAGCTGGTTTCAAGAAAATCAACCTAAAAACCTCAGTTGGGCGCAAAAAAGACGCGTAAGATATTGGTGTGCATGGTGAATCGGAAAAACTCGTGGTCACCTTATTGGTGATGAG
>JANTGD010000421.1 GCA_024763135.1 Thiotrichales bacterium
CCGATTTCGCCGCCCCCAGCACTGATCATCCGGTGGTTTGATTCCGGTGTTTCTGCAATAAAAATCATACTCTGAAAAAGTAATCGGGTAGATTCCCATCGCAAAGTGTTCTCCCAAAGAAACAGCAAGTTGAGGCGACTCTTCTTTCTGCCGGCCGACCTCATCTAAACCGGATCCAATGATGAACTCACCGGCAGGTATCACCACCATTTTCGGACCCTTTTGGAGTTCTGATAGTTGATCACGAAAAGTTTCTCTGGGAGAGGGCGGCCGGTCTTCGAGCCGAGAGAAGGGGACTGTGATAATGCTTGTTTGCGAGGAATTGCTCTGAACTTGCCGCGCCAGTTGAGGTGCTCTTTGAAGTAGATTCTTGATTACCTGATGCTCATGATCATCGACGAAATTTGATAAATCGGGGGTATGTAGAGTGCGAAATCCCAACGGTGGTTTCGCTCCGTCCAGGCTTACTGGGATCATCTTTCTTAGCGCTTTAGCGAGAGATGCTTCGTCGCAAACCCAGTCAGAATGGATGGAATTTTCAGACCACAGGACTAATACTTGCTTGGCTTTTCTGATTTGCTGCTCAATCGCCGCTCCGTGACGCTCACCGGCTATCAGATGATGGTCAAACCATATTTCCAATCCAAGGTTGTTCATCATGCTGGCGAGCTTGTTCGCTGTAACTACATCCTTCCTGGAATAGCTGATGAAGATGTCACACATCCTGTTTCTCCCCACTTTAATCCTTTCTATTCTGACCAAAAATCCCCGTAACCACTCAGCTAGCCCCTGAAATCGACCAGCTCTGCGTTAATAATTTGGTCAGCGACACTTGTAAACTGACATTTTTCGCCTTGATCCGGCGTCGTTCAAAGGCAATCTGAGCAGTTACTCCATTTTTTGATAACTTGCTGAGTAGTCCCAAATTCCCTTTGTTTACTTCGGCCAGGTCTTGATCATATCGGCGATCGGTATAGCTTCTTTAGCGTGTGAGCAGTGCTTGTTTTAGAGTGTGAACTTGGGTGTTTTATTAGCGTGATTCGATGTCAGTTTTTTCCAAGCTGCACTTGATATTGAGATGATTCGAATACGTTGGTGGGGGTGGCTGAGGGTCTATCAACCGTTGCCCAAGTGCTTGCAGGTGATTAAACGCTCACCTCTCACGCTCTGGCTTTAAGCGCGGGAGAGTGATTGTGCAAGAACTGATGCAACGATTGTTATTAACATTCCGGTGGTGTCACCCACAACCTTTTGGAGACTGTCGCAAGATTGTTGCTTCACCCGGCTGCTGCGTGGTCCTGTCAACTCAGTGGATTCGCTCAACGATGTAATCTGCAATACCGCGTAATGCATTGGCCGCGGGGCCGAAGGGGGTGAGGGCGTCGAGGGCTTCTTGTTGGAGCGCTCGCAAGCGTTGCTTGGATTGTGCGAGCCCGAGTATGCCTGGAAAAGTGGGTTTTTCGAGGGCTTGATCTGCGCCACTTTGCTTGCCCAGCGTTTCGGTGTCTCCCTCGATATCGAGGATGTCGTCGCGGATTTGGAATGCCAGGCCGATGGCGTCGGCATAGCGTTGGAGGCGGGTTTTTTGTTCTGCGGCCAATCCGGGGGCGTTGAGAGCGGCCATGCCGATGCTGGCATGTATCAATGCGCCGGTTTTAAAACGGTGCATGCGTTCGAGTTGTTCCAGGGTCAGGGTATGCCCGACGGCGGCCAGATCAATAGCTTGGCCCCCCGCCATGCCCAGATAGCCTGAGGCATTGGCCAGGGTACGTATCATTGCCAGGCGGGTGGATGGGTCGGCCTGCATGGCGGGGTCGGTGCTAAGGACTTCGAAGGCCAGCGCCTGCAGCGAATCGCCCGCGAGAATGGCAATGGCTTCGCCAAACTGGATGTGGCAGGTCGGCTTGCCACGGCGCAGGGCATCGTCGTCCATGCTAGGTAAATCATCGTGTATCAGAGAATAGACATGCACCATTTCCACCGCGCAGGCGACGCCATCCAGTGTGTCGAGTGCCTGTTCGGTGGCCAGCCCGGTGGCATAGACCAGGGCCGGTCGAATGCGTTTGCCGCCATTGAGTGAGGCATAGCGCATGGCTTCGTGGTAGGCATCCTGATAACGCGCCTCGCTAGGCAGCCAGCGGGTAAGGACCTGCTCAATGCGTGTCTGCCATTGGGGTAGCAGCTGCTCGAGGGAGTCGCTGGGTTCAGGCATCGTCTGCGTCCGAGGTCTCTTGAAAATCTTTAAGCGTACCCTTCTCGGTGAGGATTTTAACCTTTTGTTCGGCCTGCTCGAGCAGCGTCTGACATTGTTGGCTCAGTGCCATGCCGCGTTCATAGGCCTGCAGCGATTCTTCTAACGGCAGATCTTTGGATTCCAGCTGTGCGACCACGGCTTCGAGCTGTTTTAATGCTTCTTCGAATTTGAGTGCGGTAGGTTGCGATTTTTTGGGCATGGCGTACAGATGGCTGGTAAAAGAAGGGGCCTAAACCTACGCGACTTGTACGCTGCCTTCAACTGCGGGCGTTTTACCTGCGTGGCTGTGTGGTCGCTCAGGACCATTCTGATTGGCCGGTCTGATTCTACCAAGCTATCGGTGAATTAGGACAGTCATCGGCGCCGAAGGCTGAGCGTAACGACTCAGCGAGTAGGAAGCGACCTTTTTGACTGCTCAGATTGCCCCTGAAATGCGCGAGTTCTGCGTTAAACCTAAAAACCTCAGTTGGATCACAAAAGTCCACGCAAGCTCTTGGTGCACCTGGCAAATCAGAAAAACCTCTCATCACCAATAAGGTGACCA
>JANTGD010000422.1 GCA_024763135.1 Thiotrichales bacterium
AACAGGTTGTTGAAAAACTCTCAGCTGGCACGATCCAGCGTTAATTGTGGCTCAAAATGCTCATTGACTGCGTGTAAACTGCGCTTTTTCTCCAGATGTTACCTTGTCTCGCAATCACCTGAGCGTTTTTCAACAGCCTGTTAAGGGATTTTGTTAGACAGATGCGATTTCTGGGCTCATGGCACCCTACGGTGTTTATGGAATACTGAAAATGTGCAGGGATTGGTCTTTGCGGCGGCAGCGTTTGGCTTGTTTGCGGGGTTTGGCGCGATCTGATACCACGGCAATACGTTGTGCATCGAGCCATACGACACCTTCTATATTGCAGTAGAGTGGTTTGCCTTTACGGGTCCGCGGGAATTGGTAAATCTGTCCCTCGTCTATCAGCGTCCAGCTGTCAGCGTGGAGCTGGCCGATCCACAGCAAGGATGATGCCTGCGACACAATCGCGACACGACGCCCGTGGATGTCTAGGCTTGCATAGTCTTCGAATGCGACCGATTCCGGCAGTTTGAAGCTGCGGACATGCGCCCAATCTTCCTCGCCTTCTTTGAAGACCTGAATCCGGCCCTGCCCGGCCTGTCGGCCTGCGCGGCCACCGCGGCAACGATTGCCTTCGCATAGCCCCAACAGGTAAAGCTGCGCCTGATAGTAGACATGCGTGAGTCCTTCCAGGCCCTTGTTTTTGCGCCGAAAGGGAAAATCCGCCCAGCCGCCAAAAAGATATTGCAAGGCTTCGTCGTAAACTTCGATTCTGGCCTTGTACAAGTTTTCGGCAAATTGCAAAGATTCGATGAGTGTGTAAAAACGGCCTGCTTGCGCATCGTAGCTGATGTCTTCATACCCAGAGAAGATGCTATGCAGCGGATACATGTGGCTCGCCTTGGGCTGGTAGTGATCGTCGAGTTCGATAGCAGCCAGCTGTGAGGCATTATCAAAGATGATATAGAACACGCCATCGCGTACGCAGACCCCGCTGGCTTCAAAACGTTTTTCCAGCGGATTGCCCAGCAGCTCGCGCACCTTGGCTTCGAACTCAAGTTGCAGACTGGGCGGTGAAAAAGACATGGGGCTATCCGTGGCTGGTTTAAGCGACCTCGCCCACTGGGTCATCGGCGGATTGTTTAAAGTTGTCCTGCGCCAGTGCGACGGTCTCCTCCAGCTCGCCCAAGTCGGCATAGAAGCCACCACCAGGTGCAGGATGGGCGACCATGAGTGCGTAACCGAGCCCCATCGCCTGCAGGTAATCACAGTTATTGATGCAGAACCGATCCGGTGGAACGATCGAGACCACCGTACCACCGGGTTGCATGACGAGCGCTGCATGCGTCATGGTGCTCGATTCAACGCCGACAACGCAGCGCGCATCACGCAACTCAGCGAGCACCTCATCAACGCTCATGGTCATGGGATCGACAATATGAAAACCGCGCTGTGCGGCCCATTCGATCGCTCGGTCCTCATTTTGCAGGAGGCGAAGCTGTCCATGCCGCCCGCGTACGAGAAATACACGATGCCCACTGTATTTGCCAGTAACGCTACGCGCACGTTTACGCAGCTCCTGAAAACGCGCGCGCCGATTGGCATTCTGACCAAAATCCTGTAACACCACCAGCTCGTCCACCACCGCGCGCTCGGGTGAAAACACGAAACCATCCAACGCAAAGATTTCCCGATATCGTGGCGCGTGGCCAAATGGCTGATCCCGCACCAGTTCGATGGCCGGCATGCCCAGTTCCTGCGCCAATAGCGCTTCAGCATTGGCATCGAGCAGCCATTCACCAAACCAATTGTGCGTAGCGAAATTGGTGGTCAGCACCGCTTGAGGAAACGCTTGCGCTTTGTGCCGGACACTCGCCGCCGCTTCTTGCAGCGCATTCTTGCCATTCGCGGCCATTGCCAAACGCATGCCATCTTTATAGATGCTACTGCCCAGAATATGCGCCTTGCGCAGATGATAGGCTACCGTCGCGGCATGTTCCATCTCGCCCCCGCGCGCGATACCGAGCTGATCTTCCAGATTAGTAAAGGGATCGGTGTCTGTGACCCGATCGAGCATCCCTGGCAGCATCGGCACGGGCTCGCGATAGTAGGCTTCAGCCGATGCAATTTCGGTTTTCTCGACAGCCACTTGTTCAAGCTGCTGTGTCTTATTCATGAGCCGATGCGCAGCCCAGTTGATAAAGGCCATGAGACGCCCCTCCTCACCGGAATTTCATGTTTAAAAAGTGGTAACTACTCAGCGCACCCCTGAACGACGCCATTTCTGCGTTAAAAAATGCTCATTTACGCTTGTAAATTTACATTTTTTGCCTTGGCCTGACATAGTTTATGGGCAAGCTGCGCAGTTACCTTCGATTTTATCTACTCGCTGAGTAGTTATTACAAAAAGTGTAACGATTGATACCAAGACACTCTGTGGTAAAGCCTCATTATTAACCCGGCGATGAAATAGATCGCCGGGTTGAGGAAGCGCTGATCAATTCGTAACACGGCATCTTGCGCCAGCATTCATCAGAGCTTCCTTAATAGCAAGTCTCTGGATACTGAGGCACACGGCAAGCCTCCTGCACCGAGCTGTAACATCTGGGTGCCCTGTATGAAGCGCTACCGGGGATCTAGTACCTCGTCCAGCTTAAAATGACGGACTCAGCGCTTTTGTGATGCTGCGCATCAAGGCGCAGTGCGCAGGCAATGGCCGCGTCCTTGGCAAGC
>JANTGD010000423.1 GCA_024763135.1 Thiotrichales bacterium
AGATTTTGCCTTGTCTCGCACTCACCTGAGAGTTTTTCAACAGCCTGTTAAAGCCGGTATGCCGATTCGATCGATTCGCGGGTCAGAATCCCTTTAACCCGGACAAAATTTGGCGCGGGAATATCATAGACATACAACATGGCATGCCCGGATTTACGCAGTAAGCGATCCGCCTCATGCAAAGAAGCGCGCACATGTATGCCCTCAATGGGTTGTCGATCCGCAGGAATCTCCAGAAGATCGAGCGTTTCGATTTCCTCATGCTCCTCCAGATAGCGCGCCAATGCCACCGCTGGCAGCGCCAGTGAGGGCGCTTTGCCTTGTTCGATCAAGATCCACTGGGGTTCGCTTTGGAGCAGCGCCATGGCTTGCTCACGGGTCAGCTCTGGAACGACGGTCACAAAACGCTTCGACATTGGGTTGGCGACGCCAATCCGTCGCAGCGCCAGGGCCAGGGGATTGCTGCTGTAGTCCAGTCCTCGTGCAGTTAACAACGCTTTGAAAATCGAGGGTTGATGAAAAACTTCGCTACGTGTCAGTTCTGCAATCACAATGACCAGCATGCCCGGAAAAATCACTGATGACGTATTGGTCAATTCCAAGATTGCAATCAATGCGGCCAAGGGGGCTTGCAAGGTGGCCGCCATCATCGCACCCATGCCCAATAGCGCGTAAAAGCCGGCATCCGAGGATTGCTCAGGAAATACGAGCACTGTTGTAAATCCTACGGCTGCGCCGAGCATCGCACCCATAAAAAGAGTCGGGCCAATGACACCACCGGGCACGCCCAGGCCAATCGCCGTCGTGGTTGCCAGGAGTTTGGCCACCAGAATACTGATCAACAGCAGAAGCCCGAATTCTCCCAACATTGCACTATTGACTGAATCGTAACCGATGCCCAGCACTTGAGGATATACCAACCCAATCAACCCTGTTACCAATCCTGCCAACGTTGCTTTGTAGACAAAAGACCATTCTTTGGAACGCGCCGCAATGCTGTCGGTCATCTTGACCTGTAGGGTAGATACCACGCCCGCAAGCAAGCCGAGCAGAACTATAAACGGTAGTTCACCCAAGGATCTCAGCTCAAAAGGTGGAATGTGGAACACCGAATGATTGCCAAAAGCGAAAATAGTGACCGATGCCGCACTGACAGATGCGAGAATAATTGGCAGAAAGCTCGCGATTGTATACTCCAGCATCACCACCTCCATCGCGAAGATCACGCCGGCCAGGGGCGTATTGAAGGAGGCAGAGATGGCAGCGGCACTCCCGCAACCAATCAAAGCGCGCACGGTATTGTTGGGTAACTGCAAATGCTGTCCAAGCAAAGCGCCCGTAGAAGCGCCTAAATGCACGCTTGGTGCTTCACGCCCGACAGAATGCCCACCGATGATCGCAATCCCTGCGCCGATGAACTGCATGAGGAATTTACGCCAGCTCATTTGTCCCTGGTGATAGCTCAAACGCACAATGACGTGCAAAATGCCGACGACGTAGTCGCCCTTCAATGTCCAGTAATAGAGCACCCCAATGAGCGCCCCGCTGAGTACCGGTAGCCCCAGTCGCCAGCCCCAGTGCAGCAGCTCATAACTTTCGGTGCCGTGGTCGGGCAAAAATACCCCTTGAGAGGACTCAATCAACCACCGGAACAGGACAATCACCGCACCGCTGAGTACGCCCACAACGAGTCCCAACAGCGACGGCAACAGCAAGGTGTCGGGGCTCGAAAGGCGATCAACCCAGGCTTCTTGCCAGGCGGCCAGGCGTTGTTTGAGAAAAGCGGGAAGAAAAGCCATACCGTCATTATGCCAAAGCTTGTGATCGGCTTCAGGTTTTCGGCGTAAGATGCGTAGTTCCGGTAAAATTTCTGCTAAAACGCTGAAATCATCACGCACCGTCATAAAAACTTCATCGGGCACGAACCAACCGAGCTATCCCGCATCCATACCAGTGAACTCTTTCTTTATGCGCCAGACCCCGTTATGAAAATCTATCCCTTCGGTTCAGCCACCCATCCCGGGCGTGTCCGCAATCGTAACGAAGACAGCTTTGGTATCGATCAAGCCCATCGCACCTGGCTCATTGCGGATGGGCTCGGTGGGCATGAAGCCGGTGATATTGCCAGTCAGATTGTTGTCGAAACCGTACTCGATGAAATCAAAATCGGCACCGATCTCGTGCGCGCAATCAATCAGGCTCACGCTGCATTGATCACCGCAGCACATGCAGGGGCGGGTCACCCTGAAATGGGCACGACCGTCGTGACGCTGAAGATCAACGACACGGATTATGAGGTGGCATGGGTCGGGGACAGTCGCGCGTATCTTTGGAACGGACAAGAACTGGTGCAAATCACCAAAGATCACACGGTTGTACAAGAACTCGTTGATCAGGGCTTCTTACCCGCCGATCGACTGCGCAACCACCCTTACGCCAATATTTTAAATCGCACGCTCGGGGTAGTTCCGGACAAATACGTTGGGGTAGACCGCATTTCCGGGACGCTGACGGGCAAAGAACAATTTCTACTCTGCAGCGATGGCCTGACCAATGAGGTTGAAACGCATGAAATCCATGCTGTGCTCTCTCAGGAAGGCAGTGAGCAATGGAAAGTGGAACGGCTCATTGAGATGGCATTGGCCAATGGGGGCTCCGACAATGTCACGGCCATACTCGTTAACACAACCATACAATCCCAGGTGGAAGCC
>JANTGD010000424.1 GCA_024763135.1 Thiotrichales bacterium
CCTCATGCATATTCACCACACGCGCTCGATATCCCACTAATGGCTCACCGATCTGCCTGCCGCTCACCTGCAAGAAGCGCACGCCCGAGACCTTGGGAGAATTATCTGGGAGCCGGAGCGATTGATATATTTTTTCATTGCGGTCAGAGTCGATTGATTGATTGTAAGAATGGAAACATTTAGATCGGTATCGTTTACACTCAAAAGCTCCAGTACCACCTATTTGGCCGCCGTGGCTTCCTTGCCATTTTCTCTCGTTTCTAACCCCACAGATTCTTTTGTCAATGATGAAGGAACCCATCTTCAGGCGGGCTATGGGATTCACGCGACTCGAGGTTTTCCAGTAGTCACGCGGAATTTTCGCTACGTTTGGGTGAAGTGTTATGAAAATGCGCTGTGGCACGGAAATGATGACTCGGTTTTGGGACAAGCGGTTCCTATATCGAGGAATATTGTCAGAGTATGCTTGCGGCGTGTACTTGGACTCCCTATCCTTGAAAAGGATCCAGGAGATGAGCCTACTATTGATTTATTTCAGTGAGATCCAAGTAAATCTCTACATCGTGAAGGATAGGGCTTTTAAAGCGTTTGCTATCAGCGTTCATATAGATTAGATACCCCGTAATTTTAGAGGAGTTGTATTTAAAATAGGATGCACATGAATCAATAGGAATCCGAATAGTTTTGTTCGGTGCAAGATAGAGTAGTTTATTAAAGATGTTAAGGGATGATATTTTTTTCTTTCCTTCATTGCCGATGATATTCTCATTGAGTTTAACAGAGATTCGATAAGCAGGTCGATCAAGGATGTTGCTCAACTCGAAGTAGAAATAGCCTTGGTCTCGAACAATATCCAATATAACCGCAGGATCCAAAGTTTCGGTGATGGTACGAGATTGTGGAACAACTGGTTTTTTAGTGGGTGTCTCGGGCATGTTAGTGCTCCTGTAGGGCAAAGTCGGTAATTACTGTCTATACTTATACGAAGTATAGATCAACATTCGTTGTGAGGAGACTTCATGCCAAACAGAAGAACACACGACCCTATAGGAAAGCATAACTTTAAGGTGGAGATTGAAGGCGTTACGCAAGGGGCATTCCAGCGAGTTGAGGGCGTTGAATCTGTGACGGAGGTTATAGAATATCAAGACGGTAATGATCTTATTCTGCGCAAACGTCCGGGGAGAACTTCTTTTTCCAACATTCTTCTCAGACGCGGTTTTGTGAATACAGAAGAATTGTGGCAGTGGCGTAAAGCGGTTGTTGATGGAAAAATCGAACGCAAGTCTGGCTCGGTTATTTTACTAGCTGATGATGGGTCCGAAATTATGCGTTATAATTTTTTTGAAGCTTGGCCCTGTCGATGGACCTGGGGGGCTCTTGATGGAAGTAGCGAAAGGGGTGTATCTGTTGAAGAAATTGAAGTAGTGGTTGAACGGATAGAGCGTGGCTGAGCTTTCGTTTGTGTTATAGATGTATTGATACGAAACGATCTATTGCAAAGAATATTTTGATCGCTCGCGTCGACGGCCTGAAAGGCTTTCCGTAAATAAGGGCAGTGTTTAAACACTGGTTTTGTTTAATTATATTGGTGCGTCTTATAAATCCAACGGTGTCATCTATGCAAAGCTATCAACCACGGAAATTCCTTCGAGCCATGATTCTCATTAGCCTACCACTACTGATCTTCGGCCTTCAGCTTACGCAGGCGCAAACAAGCGGTGAATTTAGCGTTGATTCCTCCACAGGTGAGCTGCAATTTTCTCAAGATAATAATTTGGCTTTTCTTGAAGCGATTGAATTCTGCCTTGATCAATTAGGATCTCCTGTCAGGTTCGACGGACAAACGCGGAAGACCATGCTAGAAAAAACTCGCCAGGCATTCCCAGCACTGCCACTTGAGATCCAGTTCAGGCTCGCACACGCGCGAGAAATACTAACCATATACCAGGCCACGTGGGATGTGATTGACATCGATGAGAAAAAAGCGTTTGCCTTTGATATTCTATCGCTGGCATTTGGTGAGGCGGCGGCGAAGCAAGCATTGGGCATTTCTGACACCCCAACAGAAAAGAGTTACGACGAGGTAGTGGACGATTTTTGCGTTCACAATCCAGGCGTCTGCCCATGACACAACGCATCAATCGTAGAGCCTAATAAATAGGCTTTACGTAGATTCCTGCACATCACTACCCATCACCAATTCAGTATAGAAAGAATAGACGCCATTTTCACTCCAGCCCAGCAATAGCCAACTGCCGTTGTATCGACTGGCAGCCAACCCAATACCCTCCCGCATCTAGCTGACAAGATGCTAAAGACACAGAAAAGCTGCCCTTTTCTGAATAAAGCCACTCAATCAACCGGGATACCGCCTTCGGCAACAACTTGCCGCTGCTTGCCGCTACGACTCCCGTTCATCTCTGGTCTGGAGCCATTGGTCCTGCATTTTTCAGACTTACTCGAAACCTGCGCCGCAATGATCCGGCATAGTAGACATTTTTTTAAAGCTCCTCTGTAAGCGGCGCCTTCCCTGAATAAAATACTACATAACAGGGAACAAGCCATGCCAGGATGCATTAATAACAACAATAAAAAAGACGCCAGAAAAATGACCGACTATCCCGTTATCGTTATTCGTAACCTCGACCGCAACAATAAAAAATTCCGCCCCAGCGACTGGGTTGATCGCTTGGCTGGCGCAG
>JANTGD010000425.1 GCA_024763135.1 Thiotrichales bacterium
CAGACTGCAGCGTTACGATCGGCTGACCTTCCACAATATCCTCACCCACATCGACCTGCCGCCGACCCAGCTTGCCTGAGAACGGCGCGACGATGCGTTTTTTGTCGATCAGAGAGCGAATATTGTCCACATCGGCCTGAGCGCGACGAAATTCAGCCAGTGACTGATCATGCTCTGATTGCGGCACTAACGACTTTTCCACCAGATCTTGTGCCCGCTCCAGATTGCTACGCGCCAGTTGACCCGACGCCTCCGCCGCACGTAACCGTGCTCGCTCAGTCGAGGTCTCCTGCTCCAGGAGCACATCGCCCTTTTTCACCTCAGCGCCTGCTACGAAATGGATCTTGCTGACCCGGCCCGGAATATCCGCGGTAATCGTCAGTCCCTGTGCCGCTTCCAGGCTGCCCACTGCGCCAATCTCCTCCGGCCAGTTTTGACGTTCAACCACAAAAGACGACACTGCCTCGGTCGGCTCCGGCATCCCCTCGGCCGCCTGCAGCATGGTCTGGATCTGGAAAAACTTTGTCGCAATAATTCCGCCCAGAATCACCACCAGGGCGACCAGGGTCAACAGGGATTTTTTCAACATGATATGAGTGCTTACTCGTAAAATTGATAGATCGTTTCACTGCCTACACAACTTGTGTGGCTAAACGAGCTGTTGGGAAGGACACCAGTCACTACAAGGCAGAAATCGGTGATACCAGCGCAGTGTACAGGCACAGTTCGATCTGATGATCCATCGTGATATCAGCGCTTCCAAGGTGTTGCACCCTCACCCCGCCCGCTACTTTTGAGGACGAACTAACACATCGTCCAGTTTAAGCTAGACGATGTACTCAATCGCGTGCAAACACTGGTGCAACGATGGATCGGAATACCCAATTGTGTCCCCCATGACTTGCTCAACGGACTGCTACGATTAACCCGGCACCATACTATGCCGTATTCAGAGGCTCAGGCATTCCCCCTATCCGGGCATATGCCGCAAGCAATGATCGCTCCCTTGACAAGGCAGGCAACGCCGAAAAGGGAGAGACCAGGGGCTCCTAACCGAGTAATTATTGAAGATAGGCCGCGCTGAACACGACAGATTATGGTGCCGGGTTAATAAGGCAATCCAAAGTAGCTTAGCCCAAGAAAACCGTTGTTTCAGCAAATTCTGTGTATCAATCGGTACCCGGTCTCTAATGGGCAGCTGATTTCTCCTGAGTCGTGTTTCATACCAAGCTACGATTAAGCAAGCCAGTGAACCCGCAAGTGAACGGCACGGACCGTGGGAAATGGTTGTTCCCTTCCCAAGGTGTGCAACAACGCCTGGGATTCTGACAGGGTAACCCTTCTGGCGCTTCTAGGATGCCGCGTCTGCGCGTTGCAGTGATAGCCAGGGGTACTGCCATTGCCTGCAATCCATGGATTGTCTTGAACGCTTTGGATTGCTTTGTATCCAAACAGAACACGCTTGCTGGAGTGCTTACGGACCCTGCATTCATTTGTTACGCCTATGGCCAATACTATAGCCATTGGCATAGACCGTATGGTTTATACCTCTTCCAGAAACAGGGATATAAAGTAGCGGCATCGAGAAGGTATACTCAACGGTATTCATTATAACCGCCTCAGTATAATGCATAGCCCATCGATAGATTTCGCATCTGCGGCCTAACGACTAAGACTTATATCAGGAGAACAGCATGCTCAATCCCATTGGCACGCATACAGTTTCAGCACAACAATCGGGCGCCCAGACGCACACTATCCACTGTCCGGACAAACACCTCAATGAGTCAGGTTTCGGTCGCTCAGCACTTCAGTCGGTTATGAATTCGGGTTACCTATCCCATCTACTCACGCTACTTCAAGCTTTGCTCGAGGAGTTATCCAAAGGCCAGGGAAACACCAAACCGGAATCCGGACCCAACCCTTTGCCTACCACGACGACCGGTCAGAGTACTGACCAAAGCATGGCGGTACCTGAAACGGAAAAGATCACGCAATCGCCGGCTGTGCCGCCATCAGCATCATCCAGCGGCATCTCGCAAGCCACATCCCCGCAGCCCTATCTGTCAGCGGCGGAACGCGAAACTTTGCGCTACACCCGAGAGGAAGAAAAACTAGCCCGCGATGTTTATTCCGCATTGTATGAGCGCTGGGACAACCCCATTTTTGCTAATATTTCTTCATCGGAACAACGGCATACGGACCGCGTTGCAGACATGCTGCAGCGCTACGGCATTGACGATCCTGTCACCACAAATGCACCAGGTGTTTTTCAGAATCCCGAACTTCAGCAGCTGTATAACGAGCTGGTTGCCCGCGGCCAATCCAGCCTATCTGAAGCGTTGAAAGTGGGTGGCTATATCGAAGAACTGGATATCCGAGATCTGCAAAGGGCGATCGACGAATCCTCGAATTCAGAGCTGGATCAGATGTATGCCAATCTGATGCAAGGGTCAGACAATCACCTGCGGTCCTTTGTCGGTCAATTGACAAGCAGGGAGGGGGGCTACAGCGCCCAATTGCTTGATCAATCGGAAATCGATCGCACATTGAGCGAGGCCACAGCAAAAGGGACTGGTCATGGTGGAGGCATTGCGCGCCCCTAGTACACCGCCAAGCCCAAACTGTCTGTATCAGTGAGTCATCAAGGGGTTAGATGTGGTTTTGTTTTTATGAATCATAGTGGTCCTATGGTGA
>JANTGD010000426.1 GCA_024763135.1 Thiotrichales bacterium
GCCTCGGCTTCTAATAGTCTCGGCGCCGCAGAATAAAAAAACGCCCCTTTTAAGGGGCGTTTTTTTATGAGTGAGGGAGCCGTTTTCTGAGCGCGGGAAAGGCGCAGTCAATCAGATTACAGCGCAATCGACGATTTTGAATTCGACGCGCCGATCAATGGCGTCTCTGCCATCGTCGGTTCCCAGGCCTTTGATGTTTTCCCGAAATCCCATGCCCATCACGCGGGTCTTGTTTTTGATGCCCGCGTAGTAACGCGCCATGACGCGCTGGACTTTTGCCGCCCGCTCGCGGGATAGCTGATCGTTGTAGGCTTCGCTCCCGGTATGGCTGCTGTGTCCAACGATGTTTGCACAGGAGTTGTTGTACTTAAAGAATTTGCTGATCTGACGAATCCACATTTGATAGCGCTGACGTAGCTTGGGGTCGCCAATGAAGTCGGTTGAGTTGACTGCAAAAAGTAATTTGACGCTGAGGCTGTTGTTTTGGACGCTGATATCGACGAGTTTGCCAAATGCCGCTTCAGCTGCAGCTTTGTCTCCAATTTTGAGATTAGCCTGGTAAAGCCCGGCGTAAGTCTTCATGACTTGTCCATCGGAGCGATCTGCGGATTTGCTATAGAGTTTGATTGATCGGACGTATTTCCCTTGACCATACGCATTGGACGCTTCAGTCAGTATCGCGCTGGTTTCAATAGAGTCGTAATACTCATCCTCGTTATCTGTTTTGATCATACCGCGTGCATTTTCTACTTTGCTTTTATGCCGGTTATCGGTCAAAAACATAGGCGCGTCTTTATATTCACGCAAGGGGGTGTAGTTTAGGTCGCGTGTCGAAATCCAGGCGGAAGATTTGGCAATAATCTTGCCACTGGCAAGATCCGTGGCCGAGGCGAATACGTGATAGAACTTTTCGCGTGTGTTGGCTGTTTGAGGCTCCAGCGATATGACACCATTGATCACATAGTCTGCATAGACCACATTTTTTGAGTTGAGTTTGCTGAGGGAAAAGTTCCCGAAGTGATCGTGTGCAACCCCGAAAAGTATATCTTCAATCTGCTGGCTTGCTGCCACGACTTCGCCACTGTCTTCATCAGTGAAATCGTCGACAACGATTTTCTTCACTTTCGAGCTCGAAAGCACGGTTTTTAAGCGTATTTCTGTGAATAAATTTTTCGCCAGCGTTTCCGCCGCTTTGTCGAATGGCACAGGTTGAGATGCACAGCCCTGCAGTGTCGCCAGGGCGACTGTCAATATTAGGATGACGGAATAAACTAGCGCTCGATTCATTTGAAGTTCCTATTGTTTTGCTGCGTTGACTGATTGGGAATCCTGAGTCTGCGGGTGGTTACTCCGACAGTGTGTCACTACTCAGCCATCCCCTGAAATGCGCCAGCGATGCTTGTAAGCTCATATTGTTATTGACCTGGCACCCAAAGTTAACAGGCTGTTGAAAAACTCTCAGGTGAGTGCGAGACAAGGCAAAATCTGGAGAAAAAGCGCAGTTTACACGCAGTAAATGAACATTTTGAGCCACAATTAACGCTGGATCGTGCCAGCTGAGAGTTTTTCAACAACCTGTTAAGCGCTTTTTGCTATCGGCACCGCCTGTCAAGATAGGATTGTTCCTCCGTAGTCAATTCGCCGAATCCCATCTGACCTGAGAAGGTTTCTTTTTCGCGCAGATCGCTGCAATTAAAGGTACGGCCCGCATTGTTGATAGTTTGGTTGTGCGTTTCTTCCTCTACAAGCCGTGGCTTCACGCTGGGCTTTGGCCGTGGGTAGTTCTCGGGGACAATAGCCTGTTGCGGTACTGGGGATGGGTAGGGGGCGGTATCAGGCAGAAAGTAGAAATCGCCTTCGAGAGATGATGACTCCCATGGAATCTGCTGGCCCTGCGTTCTTTTCTTTACATCGATTCGGACTCGTTTGAAGACGTCTTCAATTTTAATGTTCGGGCTTAGGATATGTTGGATAAGGTACTGTGTATAAATACCATTCTTACCATCGCCGTCATCCGCAACGCCGCCAGGCGCCGTAGAATATGCGATCAGCGTGCCAGAGGGGGCTGAAGTAAACGCCAGGCCTTGATTGATGGCGCGCGAACTGCTCACAAAAGGATTGTTGCGGCAGGCATCCAGGATGACGATGTTCAGGCGGTTGCTGGCATGCTTCATTTTGGACAATACCAGGGCGAGATCGACGGATTCTACCTCGATGTCACTTTCGTATTGGATTTCCGCATCGACGGGAATCAGATAGTTGCGCCCGCTTTGCTGGACGCCGTGGCCGGCATAGTAAAAGAGGCCGACATCATTTTGGGCAAGTTCACGGCCAAAATCCAGAATTGCGCGTTTCATCGTTTTTTGATCGAGGTTCAGATAACTCTGTACCTTGAATCCCGCTTGCTGCAAAGCCGCTGCAATGGCGCGTGCGTCATTGGTGGGGTTGAGTAGGGGACTGAACGCATAGTCGGCATTGCCAATGACAAGTGCGGTGCGTCGCTCGGCAGGGGCAGCGTGTACAGTGGTGTAGCAAAACACTGCACCCACGATCAACAGGCGGATAAGGCGCTTAAACCTAAAAACCTCAGTTGGGCGCAAAAAAGACACGTAAGATATTGGTGTGCATGGTGAATCGGAAAAACTCGTGGTCACCTTATTGGTGATGAGAG
>JANTGD010000427.1 GCA_024763135.1 Thiotrichales bacterium
ATCACCAATAAGGTGACCACGAGTTTTTCCGATTCACCATGCACACCAATATCTTACGCGTCTTTTTTGCGCCCAACTGAGGTTTTTAGGTTGAACGGGCATTGGGGGCTGTCGACTCAGTGGACGAAGCGGAAGATTCTCTACATCCTGCAACACGTCATCAACGCGGGCACTCATTACGACTCCGCTCACCCCAAAAATGCGCCAGCTTTGCATTAACAAATAGTCATTGATATTCGTAACCTCACATTTTTCGCCTTGATGTGACGCATTTTCGGGCAATCTGAGCAGTTACATTATTTTTTCTAACAAGGGCGCTGAGTAGTTATTGCTTGCATTCCTCAAATATCTGCGTATTACAGGTCGCACAAATTTTTCGGTCCAGACGCTGATAGATTTCACTGATGGCATTAGATTTGGAATCGAAAAACTGATCGGCGCCCATTTTTTTAACCAGGCCGATTCGCGCAATATATTCGTAAACCGTGGGCTTGAGTCCGACGAAGTAGATGCCACCGCCGCGTTTTTCCAGTTGGCGATGTTCCACGAGCAATGCTTCTGCACCGGCCAGATCGATAAAGTTGATGCCTGAGCCGATAATAAGGATATGATCGATCTGCTCGTTGTCCGCAATATGCCGTATTCGTTCCTGAATATGATTGATGGAGCCAAAATAAACCGACATATCGATCCTAATCACTTTGAGCTGAGGGCACTGTGGCACCGGTTTTTTACTGATTTCTACGAAGGTACGTTTACCAGTTTCCGGGTCGGTATCGAGCGACAAGGTGGGAATATAAGGCGTGGAGGTTTTGGCGAGAAAAAAGACCAATGAAAGCAGTACGCCGATATAAATTGCAAATTCCAGTTCAAGAAAGAGAGTCGCAAAAAAAGTTGTGGCGAGTATCGCCGTCTCCGAGCGACTGCTGCGTATGATCTCCCCGATATGATGAAAATCGATCAGATTATAAGCCACCAGTAAAATCACGCCGCCCATCGCGGCGACGGGAAGAAACGCGGCCAGCGGTGCAACCAACATCACAACGAGCGCTAGCGTAATCGCTGCAAAAATAGCCGACATGGGAGTTTTGGCACCGGCTTCGAAATTGACGCCTGAGCGTGTGAATGACCCGGATCCCGCATAACTGGAAAAGAAACTTCCAACGATATTTGACAACCCCTGACCAATAAACTCCTGATTTGAGTCAATGCGTTGGTTCGACTTTGTGGCGACAGCGCGACTGATGGACACGGCTTCGATCAGGCCCAGTAGCGCCACCGCAAAAGCCTCTGGGGCGAGCGCTTTGATTGTGGAAAATGAAAATTCCGGAGAAGAGGGTGGAGGCAGGTGCCGGGGAATTTCACCCACGAGGCGGATGCTGTCGTCCTGAAACAGGATGGCAATCAGACTGCCAACAATCATGCCAAACAAAAGATTGGGATAGCCGGGCAAGAGTTTTTTAACCACCAATGCAGTCAGTAAGGTAGCCGCAGCTATCACCAATAGGGCGTACTTAATTTCTCCCAGCCCCATAAAGACATCCATCCAGGTATGTAAGAACGATTCCCCTTTGGGGATTTCTATACCCAGAATATGTTTCATTTGACTGGTCGCGATCAGGATGGCCGCGCCTGCAGTAAATCCAATGACCACTGTATGTGAGACAAAGTTGACCAAAGCACCCAGGCGCGCTAGCCCAAAGGCCAGTTGGTAGACTCCTGCGAGAAAGGTGAGCGTCAGAGCAATATTGATGTATTCCGGAGTTCCGACTTCGGCGTGACCACTGACCGCTGAAAACACAACGATGGAAATCGCCGTGGTGGGCCCCGAGACCAAATGAAACGAGGATCCAAACAAAGCCGCTATGATCGGCGTAACCATGGCGGTATACAAGCCATACTCTGGGGGAAGACCTGCAATGGTGGCAAAAGCAACCCCCTGGGGCAGTACAATGACCGCGCCGGTCAGTCCTGCGATCAGGTCGGCTTTCAACGTGTCGGCGTTGATGAGTTTGATCCAACGCAGGAAAGGGAAAATCGCTGCCAGATTCATGATGCCTTTACTCTCAACTGTCGGACGGGCAAATGGCTTTGCTGGCGTGGGTTTGTCCGTGCAACCAGGGCGCTACGGCGATGACGTCATGTTTGCGCAGCAGTTCGTGGCAGACTCTGGGGGCTGTTCGAGCTTACGGAAAATCTGCATCCGATTATTGACTCAATCAGGAAGATAGCAGGGCTACTCAACAGACTGAGTCGGGAAAAGGGCCGAAATCCACGCATTTGCGGTCGTTCAGCAATGCTCGGATAGCCTCCTAGACTGTACGGGTCATTTTCATACAAAGGTTCCGCGGCATACGGTAAGCTCATTGTATGTCGCTCCCTGCGGCAACCATCGCTTGCTTAGCCTAAAGAGGGTGTGGCGTTTGGAATTTCTGATTTTACCTGCCACAAACTTAAAGGCCGCGAATTCTAGCGGGTTATTACCTGGCTCGACAATATGTAAAAGGGGGGGTTGACACGAGTACTAACAAACTGCTGCGATGCAGTGTTCGGCCAGTAGGAGTTGGTACTAGTACCTCGTCAACACGATATTGGCGGCTACAGCGAGCCGGAAAGCGGTCAGCCGGTAGGCGCGCGAGCGCAGGACTGGCCGTCGCCAATT
>JANTGD010000428.1 GCA_024763135.1 Thiotrichales bacterium
TGTCATGCAACCACGCGTGCGTGACTACTACCAGATCGAGAAGCTGTGGGAGGTCGATCCGCAGGCCGCTGAAAAGCTGAGCAAGGAACGTGGCTGAGGCAACCCGGAAGGACTGGCTGATCACGGCAGCAACAGGTGAATACACCCGTTGAGACTGCCGAATAACTCCCCAAACAATAATGGGAGACAGACCACGGTTTACAGTGGTCTGTCTCCTGTTTACTTGCCGGAAACTGGGGTAGTTTTCGGTCAAAGGTGCAGATTGGGCATGTTGATAGTGGGCTGGTTTGGCCGAAAAAGCGGCTTGTGGCGGGTGCGATGAGTTGCTTTGTGCAACGGATTGGAGAGGGATGGGGTGTTTATGCTTTCTATACCCAAGGTTTCGTCATATCGGCCGCGTACATTATGATGCGCCACGGAAAATTTCCGCTGAGTTCGGCTTGTTAGCTTTAGGGGACTAAAGGCAGCCCTGCACTTGCCGATTCGCATTAATGCACACGCACCCCGCCTTTGAAACTGAGATTGAAACATGGCTGTTGCTGAACATCTTCAGAATCCACCGATCAAAGAAGCGATCATCGACATCCGATTTGCTGCTGGCGCGAATGTCGAAATCGAACGAATAGCCGATGTTGATAGTGACATCGTTTCCTCGTATCCAATTAGGAAACCGATCAATCAGCGACAATTAAGTTTGGAGGTCGACGAAACCTCAGGGTTAAAGGTTGCCGGAGACTCGACACAGTCGATACTTGGGTCCCGCTACGAGGCGAAAGATGGCTCTCGTGTAGTCCAACTGCGCCAGAATGGTCTGACATTTAGTATGGTCAATGTCTATACGCACTGGGAAGACATGTTTGATGAAGTCCAGCGTCTCTGGCCCACCGTTGAGACCATCATGAAGCCTGAGCAGATCACTAGAGTGTCGACTAGATACATTAACGTGATACCTTTGCCATTTGAGATCAAAGATTTTTCCGACTTCTTAACGAGCCCACCAGAAATACCCCAAGGCCTGCCACAAGCATTAACTCAGTTCCTGACCCGAATCGTCGTTCCATGCCCAGAGGCTGAAGCTACTGCTGTAATCACACAGGCTTTGGAAGCCCCCCCAGCTGATCTGCGGGCGATTGGACACGTACCAGTAATACTCGACATTGATGTTATTGCGGAGCTTGGAAGTGAAGAAGCCAGCAATGCTTTTTGGGACAAACTTTCTCAATTGAGAAAGTTGAAGAATGACATATTTTTTTCCAGCATTACTGACAAAACAAAGGGATTGTTTCAATGACTGCCATAGCATTTGACGGCTACTCGCCAAACCTTTGGTCCGGATCACGGGGCTCAAGCAATCAAATAGATAATGCTGTCCGCAAGGTCCATTCAGACTTACAAAAATCTGCCTCCGTTTGGAATCGGTTTGAATCCGTACAAGATGAACTGAATGAAGTTTACGGAGAGAGTTCACGCAAAAACTGGGATGGCTATGGCGCGCACGCAGTTTCTGCAGCCGCTTTAGAAGAAGCCAAGACTCTGGTGCAGGCATTACCTACTACTGTAGAACTGCCAGAAGTGGCAGCTGAACCTGATGGGAGCTTAGCTTTGGAATGGTATAAGTCCCCATATCGGATTTTTTCTATGAGCGTGACGGGTAGCGGCAAAATCTTTTATGCCGGTTTGTTTGGCAAGGGAAGCAAGGCCCATGGAAGTGAAGTCTTTGGTGATGCAATTCCTGAAACGATTATTAGGCAAATCCAGCGACTCTAAAGATTCAGCTATTGAAGAACCGACCGATGACACCGTAAACGGTACGGAGCCAATAGCTCGGTTTATTTTAGATCGCAAAGGGAAACACAGCGCCACGAAAAATATCGTGAAGGCCAATGCGTTCCTTCCTGACGGCCACAACGAGACATCTGTTTATCGCATCCCCGAATTATCTGAATCTGAGATTTGGTCGTTGGGCGAGTCGGAAGTAGCGCAGCCAAGTGGCCGCATAATTTATGCCCGAGGGGATGTCTTAGCGCAGATCGTTGAGGAAGTAGGACTAAAAGTCGACCCCGCCCCTAATCCGCATCCGCGTCATGCAAATATCATCGGTTGGCCTACCGAGAAGGACAAGCAAAAATCTTTAGCCCAGGAAATTGCAGCTGCCGCAACTCTACGGTTGCCAACCTAAGCTTTGGAGCTATTGAGACAAAAAGGGACAAAAGGGGACGAAGGGAAAAAAGGAAAAAAGGGGACAGAGGCATTTTCAAACTCGTCCCCTTATGCCTGAAAAATAAAGCCTCCGTACACTTATACCCCCTTGCTGGTGACTCATCCGGCTCAAGCACTTGGGCCCCCCGTACATGCGGGGATCGACCCACACGTAACGACGGCAGATCCTTCGCCGGGTAAGGCGCGCCTCGCCTCAGAATCCGGATAGACCAGACGAACCACGGTTATAGTGCACGCATGGATATCCACCTGATCGCCATTGGTGACCGCATGCCCGCCTGGGTACAGCAGGGCTATAACGAGTACGCCAAGCGTATGCCGCCCGAGTGTGCCCTGCGCCTGGTGGAGATCACCCCGGGGAAGCGGGGCAAGAATGCCGATATCGCCCGCGCCATGCGCGACGAAGGCCAGCGCATGTTGCAGGCCATACCCA
>JANTGD010000429.1 GCA_024763135.1 Thiotrichales bacterium
GCGCAGTTTACACGCAGTAAATGAGCATTTTGAGCCACAATTAACGCTGGATCGTGCCAGCTGAGAGTTTTTCAACAGCCTGTTAAGTGTCAATGACCATTTTTATTCAGCGCTGGAGCAATTCTCAGGGCTGGGCTGAGGAGTTACAGAATCCGTGGGAAAAGGGGGATAGTATGTTCAGAAAGACGCCCGGGCCTGATCAAATCGAGTGCGTCAGCCTACACCGCTTCACATTTTCAGAGCCGCGCGGCCAGGCGGTCCAAGCATGAGCATGGACAAATACGGGTCAGCGGTGCTTGATTGGGCGGTCAAAACCCACAGATCCCGAGGCGCGTGTGGTCAACCGGATGCACTGTGGCATGTCGCTGAAGGAGGACGGGGTTTGGAAGACAATCAGGCGCTGGAACAGTTTCTCGCGAGCGTTGAACGGCGCGCCTTTCGCATGGCCAGTCTCGCGGTCGGTAATCAAGATGATGCGCTCGATATTGTTCAGGAGGCGATGATGAAGCTCGCCACGCATTATGGCAATCGTGAGGCGACACAATGGCCTCCGCTGTTTCAGCGCATTTTACAAAACGCGATTACCGACCATCACCGACGCCACACGCAGCCACGCTGGCAGCGTTGGCTCGGCATTCGCCAGGACCAAGGGAGCGTCGACCAAGACGCCCTGAACAACCATCCCGATCCAAAGACACGCGAACCCATGCAGCAAGCACAACAGGACGAATCCATGGCATTGCTGGAACGCGCCATCCAAGCGTTACCGCTGCGTCAACAGCAAGCCTTTATGCTGCGCTTATGGGAGGGATTGAGCGTAGCTGAAACTTCGCAGGCCATGGGCTGTAGCGAAGGCAGCGTGAAAACCCACTATTCCCGTGCGGTCAGAGCATTACGGGACAAATTGGAGGGCGTCTGGCCATGAAGCCGAAAGACGAATTGCTGGCAAAAATCAAAGCGACGCTCGAGACCAGTAGCGACGAACTGGACGAACTGACCCGAGCCAAACTGCGCGCGGCCCGCTGCCGGGCAGTCGAGGCTCACCGCACAGCCCCGCCGTATGCCTTGAATGGCACCATCACCCGCTTACGCCCCTATTGGAACTTGGGCATACTCCTGAGTATCCTGATCTTACTGACGTTGACTTGGGTACTGATGCAGCCAAATTTCAACGCGACCACGCCTCCCACCCAGTTCAGCATGCTCGAGGATCTCGACTTGCTCGGCGATCAGGAAGATTTGGAGTTCTATGAGAATCTGGACTTTTATTTGTGGATCATCGATGAGCAGCACAATAGTTAAACAAGCGAGCCTGGTCTGTTGCCTGAGCCTGGCTTTACCTACTGCTCCGGCAGCGCCTGAGGTACCCGCGAACGACGCAGAGCTGCCAAGCCTGGAGTTACTGGAATTCTTAGGTAGCTGGCAAACGCCGGATGGCGAGGTGGTCGACCCACTGCTACTTAACGAGGATTTGCAGGTTCAAACCAACCTGGGGAAGGTTGATCATGATTAAACGCTGGATCGTCATACTACTCTGCCTGGGTATGGCTCACGCCTGGGGCGCAGATACTGACACCGCCTGGGCCGCCCTCTCTCCCTCACAACAAAAAATACTCGAGCCCTTGCGCGCGCAGTGGGACCGCCTGCCAAACGAACGTCGCGAGCGCGTCTTGCGGGGCCTGGAACGCTGGCAGAAAATGTCACCCGATGCCCGTCAACGTGCCCGGAAAAGGCTCAAACAATGGCAAGCCTTACCACCTGAACAGCGGGACAAAGTCCGCCGTCGTTTCGAGGCGTTTTCCGCCCTCCCCCCAGAAAAACGGCGCATGGTACGCGAGCGGTATCAGCGCTTTCAGGCACTGCCCGAAGCGCAGCGCCGGACACTGCGACAACGTTGGAATAAGCTTACGCCCAAAGAAAAACGCAAGCTGATACAGCGACATGATTCGCTCCGGCAACACAGCCCGGAGCAGCCCCGACGATGGATGCGCGGATCGTAGTGCCGATCTTTGCATAAGCACTGTCGAAAAGAAGGTACCCAATTGCTGGCTTATAAAAATGTCTGACCCCTACCACCTACAACGCTACCTGGATGCACAAAAAAACACCTATCCGCGGGCAATAAGCGAGCTCGAACTAGGTCGAAAACGCAGCCACTGGATGTGGTACATTTTTCCGCAATTCACAGGCCTGGGTCACAGCAACACTGCACAATACTACGCCATTACAAGCCTTCCGGAGGCCCGCGCCTATGTCGATCACCCCCTGCTTGGTCCGAGACTGTTGCAAGCTACCCAAACCACTCTGCAACATGCCAATGCGCTAGAGGAGATATTTGCTTACCCGGACAATCTCAAGTTTTGTTCCTCAATGACACTGTTTGAAAAGGCTGCACCGGCACACACTGTCTTCACCACCGCCATAGAACAATTTTGCCACGGCAAAAGAGATGCAAAGACCCTTCAATTGATTCAAGCGAAAAACAAGCACTATTAATCCAGCAACCAGTATACCGCCAAGTTTAACATGACGGACTCAGTTGTCCGGCCAACGTTGAACCTAAAAACCTCAGTTGGGCGCAAAAAAGACGCGTAAGATATTGGTGTGCATGGTGAATCGGAAAAACTCGTGGTCACCTTATTGGTGA
>JANTGD010000430.1 GCA_024763135.1 Thiotrichales bacterium
TCGTGGTCACCTTATTGGTGATGAGAGGGTTTTCTGATTTGCCAGGTGCACCAAGAGCTTGCGTGGACTTTTGTGATCCAACTGAGGTTTTTAGGTTGAAGGGTGCACCGTACCGTATGGCTGATACCACATCGAGCGGTAGCGCAACGAAGACCTACCGCGCATTGCAACTATACAGTTTGAGGATAAGAGATGGCATCTGGACCGAGAGAAATCGTTACCCCGTTTAGACCAATTCCATTGGATGTGCCCGACGGCATGAAGCCCAACGAGTTCTTTAACAGTACTGAGAATCTAAATGATCTGGTACATAACAATGGACTACTCGTTAATCCTGAAAATCTGCTGATGTATCGCAAAGCGCTGGGGCACAGCACCACGTTTGATACCTCAATTATTTATAACACCTCGCAGAGCATTTTAAATCCACTGGGCCGGCCGGTGCGCCGCACGCAGGTACCCGAACCCGTCAAGAACGTCTGGAATCGCATGAACCAGATTATTATTGAGTTCATGCTGGAACTGTATCCTGACCCTGACGAGGCGTTGGTCCTGGCGGGAGAGGCAAGTCTGGATGCCACCTGGCCCCTCACATCGCCTGGGGTGCCGAGTATTCGTATGCTGCACAATCATTTTATGGTATTCAGCAAAGCCCAGCTGCGCGCGGCCCCGCTGGCCGATCCGGACAATCCGAATTTAACCGACGGCGGCCAGCACAGCCTGTTTCAGTCTTATATGCGCGCGGTTTATCGGGCGTTTTTTGCCAGTCTGGATTTACAGATACTCCGTCTGGTCGATGATGAGTCATCGCAAATAGAATTGACCGGGTATCCGCAAGGCTTACCCAGTTGGGAAATACAGGGCGGCTTAGA
Organism: Thiotrichales bacterium; assembly: GCA_024763135.1. GTDB lineage: Bacteria > Pseudomonadota > Gammaproteobacteria > UWMA-0217 > UWMA-0217 > JANTGD01. The sequence goes on from JANTGD010000430.1 coordinate 873, forward strand.
GCAACTGAAGAGTATTTTCTTCTGGCGTGAATACGATGTGATACTCAAGGGCTTTCTCGATTTTTACCGCTGTTTTTTCAGTCAGGTATCGAGTCGCAATGCACCCATGCCTCCCGAGGTATTTTTTCCTCATCAGGTAGAAGACAAGCTGCTGTATAATAACGATTTTCTTGCAGCCGCCAAAAAAGTTCGGGATCACTGCATCCAGGATCCCAAATATGCCAATGCAATCCGCTGGGAGCCCGCTTTTAAACAACTCATCTATCGTAATGACGAGGGGAAGCTGATTGTTACCATCAGCCAAAACTCGATTGGTAATGCGATTACCGAATTATTGGGCGTGGTCGTGAAAAGAACCCCGGATGCCGATGCCTATGCGCAGGCTGAACCCGCGTTGATCGAGAAATTACTGGCGGTGCGTAAGCGCTTGATTGCTGCCGATCTGGGTACCGGTATCGCAACCGACTATTGGGGTGAAGAATGATTTTGGCGTTGTATAAATAGTATGGGTATTTTTGCCGGCCTGTACCAGTGCATCGTCCAGTTTAAAATGACCGACTCAGCGCTTTTATGATGCTACGCATCAAGGCGCAGTGCGCAGGCAATGGCCAGCGTCCTTGGCAAGCACTGCAACACCGAGGCGCGGCCTCACAGTAGCGCCCGAAGGATTGCCCTGTCTGCACCTGGCGGTGTTGCACTCCTTGGTAAGAGCACCCTTCCCTGCGAAGCGTGCCTACCCGGGGATGCAGACGGAACAACTGAGGTTTTTAGGTTCAACACTGTTCCCAGGGCAGTCCCTGATGCCGCCAGCCATTGATTTTGCCGCGCTGACGCGCCTCGTTGAGATCGCCTTCGAAGCCTTCTTCGATGTGCATGACGTGCCGAAACCCGGCTTCGAGTAACACCTTACCGGCATCTAGTGAGCGATTGCCACTGCGGCAGATAAGAATAATTTCGGGGCAGCGTTCATCGTCCAGGGCTTCGACCTCAGCGGGTAAGACGGTGAGCTTCATGTCTTCGACAAATTCTGGGTTGATCGTCCAGTCAGGATCGTCTATCCACGGCACCAGTTCCGCACCCAGCGGATGCCCTACAAACATATATTCCATATTGGAGCGAATATCCACGAGCACGACATTGTCTGCGGACTGTAGTTTTTGCCAGGCTTCGAGGGCTGAAATTGCTTCAGGTGTCTGCATGCTGCGAACTCATGAGGTTGACTTGGGGAAATCTTTTAGGCAGCAGCGCCCGGAAGGGTTTCGACTGACACAGGCGCAGGCGTTTTTCTGCGTCTGGGCTATCACAAACTCTTTGGCGGTTGGGTCTGTTTCTGTTTCCTGGCGTGTCACGCCAAAGCAATAGCAAACCAGGTCTTCGGGCTGGCGTTCCTTTAGCCCCACACGGGTTCGTAGCCTGGCTTTCTCGATGCGGCTGTCATCCTGCCCAAAATAGACCACGTCGCAATCGGGGTCATCGCAAAAATAGTATTGCTCGGCGGTAGGCGTCCATCGCCAGGGCCGTTTTAAGTGGTGTTGAATGGTAACTGTACTGACCTGCGGATAGCGTTGTCCGTTTGCCGGGCAGCGATGCGTCTTGGGGGTGGGCGATACCTTATTCTGAGGGGTGGAGCAACATTCAGACATGGGAGCTTCTCAGGAACGTGGAACGGAAATGGATGACGTTGTCTTAGGGAAGCTCTGATCAATTCGTAACCCGGCATCTTGCGGTGCAAAATCGCCCACTTCTGCGTTGC
>JANTGD010000431.1 GCA_024763135.1 Thiotrichales bacterium
TCATCACCAATAAGGTGACCACGAGTTTTTCCGATTCACCATGCACACCAATATCTTACGCGTCTTTTTTGCGCCCAACTGAGGTTTTTAGGATCATCGATCCTTTGAGTAAATCCTGCCAGGCAATCGGTGTCCATACGCAGAGCCTCACCCTCCACGCACTTCCGTTCTGCTCCATCGCCCATGCGTGTTTCGAAACTGATGTCCTGTTACATAGAGTTCATGGCGGCCCGGCTACGGCGAGTGCCGTTACTCCAGAGGTAAGTTCCACCTCGACGATTTGCATATTGTGCCCGAGAATCGCATAGTCGACTTCATGACATTGCTTCTCTTGCCTCTCCTAGCTTTTAGGTGTGGTATTTTCCTGAAATGATTAAAAAATTGGATTCTAACCCCGAGCATTTTGCGGTCAATCATGCGCCGATCCCAATCCTTAGAGGCAAAATCTTTGCCTAATCATGCAATACTCATGCGGGTTCGCAATCTCAAGAAATCCTTTGGGAAGGTGCGGGCGGTCGATGGGGTGGATATCGACGTTAAACGTGGTCGTTGTCTGGGGCTGTTGGGTCCAAATGGCGCCGGTAAGACCACAACGGTTGAAATGCTAGAAGGCCTAAACCGGCCGGATGCTGGAGAAATACTCTATAAAGGCCAGCCTCTTTCAAGCACACTGCGTGAGGAGGCAGGCATTATGTTCCAGAGTACCGCATTGCAGGAGCACATTACGGTATTCGAAGCGCTGCGAATGTTTCAGCGTTTTTATCAACGGAGCCGGTCTCTGGCGGATATTATTCAGGAGTTTAGTTTGGAACCCTTACTGCAGCGCGACACACGCAAACTATCCGGCGGTCAGCGTCAACGATTGCTGTTTGCGATTGCCATGCTCAATGACCCTGAAATTTTATTTCTCGATGAGCCCAGCACTGGCCTGGACCCTCAGGCGCGAAGGAATATTTGGGAGCGCATTCATGTAGCAAAGGCGCATGGTAAAACCATTGTACTCACCACGCATTATATGGATGAAGCACATGCTTTGTGTGATGATCTTGCGATTATGGATCACGGTAAGGTGATCGCGCAGGGTACGCCTAATGCACTTTTGTCACAGCATTTTAACGACGTGGTGATCGAGCTACCCGGAAAAGCCGAGCGAGACTGGGAGAAAAAAATTCAGACGGGAACCGTCGTTCAGCTGCGAGATCGTGTGGAAATTTTGTCTGAAGACGTCAATGCTACACTGCATGAATTGTTGCAAGCTGATATTTCATTCGAAGGTATCCGGATTCGATCCAGAAACCTGGAGGATTTGTTTTTGGCATTGACTGGTAAAGCGTTGCGACAATGAATCTGCGGCGACTCTACGCTTTGTTTGTGGCCCGGAATATGGAATTTTTTCGTGATCGGGCCGCCTTGGGTTGGAATCTATTGATGCCGCTCTTACTGGTGCTGGGCCTGAGTCTGGCGTTGGGGCAGCAAGATAAAGCATTGTATCAGGTGGGCGTGCTGCACAATGCGGATTCGCGAGCTACTACTCACAGTGGCTTTTTAGCGCTGCAGCATATTCGTTTTATTCCTCAGAGTGACCAAGCTGCAGCCATCGCACGGGTAGCAAGACATCGCTTGGATCTGTTGGTTGACCCTCAACAGCAGCGTTATTGGATTAATGCCAATTCGAGCAAGGGCTATTTATTGGAAAAGATTTTGCAGGGTGTCGATGTTGCTGGGCCTGCGTGGTCGCGACAAGCCGTGGAAGGTACGCCGATTCGCTACGTAGATTGGGTCATTCCGGGCATATTGGGTATGAATATGATGTTCAGCGCATTGTACGGTGTGGGCTATGTCATTGTGCGCTATCGAAAGAATGGAGTGTTGAAGCGGTTAAGTGCGACGCCCCTGAAGGTCTCCGAGTTCCTTCTGGCGCAGTTGGGATCCAGGTTGTGGATCATTCTGGGTATGGGCACGGCTGTTTACATCGGTCTCAACCTGCTGTTGGACTTTCGCATGTATGGTAATTATTTTGTTCTGTTGCTGGTCTTTTTCATTGGTGTCATCAGTATGATCGCCTTGGGATTGATCGTGGCGTCACGTCTGGCGACAGAGGAAGTAGCCGAGGGGTTGTTGAATTTTTTGAGTTGGCCCATGTTGTTTTTATCCGGTGTGTGGTTTTCCCTGGATGGCGCACACCCTGCCGTCAAGGCGATGGCTAACCTGTTTCCGCTGACGCATCTCACGACGGCAGCGCGTAAAGTGATGCTCGATGGGGCAGGGTTAGTCGATGTCTTGCCGCAATTACTGATCCTTTCAGGAATGGCCAGCATTTTCTTTGTAGTGGGTATTGCGCTGTTTCGTTGGGAGGCTTAAAGCACTATTTGGGTTGTGAGCCGCTCGCATAGCTTCTGCCGGGGTTTGGGCTGCGCTGAGCGCCCATGTCAGTTGCGCTGCCGAATTTTCAATCCCAATAAGAGCAGGAACATTAGTGCATCCGATGCGCCGCCTCCGCCTGCATCTTTGTTAATGGTTGCTACGCCGGAGT
>JANTGD010000432.1 GCA_024763135.1 Thiotrichales bacterium
TGGTCACCTTATTGGTGATGAGAGATTTTCCTGTTTCGCCAGGCGCGTCAAGGGCTTGCGTGGACTTTCGTGATCCAAGTGATTTTTCTAGGTTAAACCGACTGTGCAGCCTGTTTACGATGCTGTGTGCTGCTCATGCATCTCTGCGTCGACGTGGACTGCTCGCGAAGTTTTGCAACACCTTTCCCATGGATAAAGTGAGTTTAGTCTTCTCGTTTACGTTCGGGCCGTGAAATTTCGTGTAGTGACACTTTGTGAACACCCTCCGATGCTTGTGTTTGGATACCTTTGATTTCAAAGATTCGGTACCCGTTCAGCATACCTGAGATATCCGAGTGTTTGGCTCGTGTGTCGTGCAAAGCAACTGCCAGAATATGTGCAACGGTAAAGATCCCTATCAAAGGCGCGAGCGCACGATGCAGTGATGGGAGATAGATTCCGAATACGATTGGATGATCCTCCATCAGCAGCCCCGACAATGACAGTGCAACCAGCGTGAGTAGGACAATCCCATAGATTGGAATCCAAAGTGGATTGTGCGCATACCAGCCGGGTAGGGGGGTACTGCCCAATGTTACATAGAAACGCAGTGTCTCCAGAATCGGCTTAATAGCACGTTGGGAAAGCATTAATGCGCGCCAGCCCGCAGTGCCGGTATCGGTCAGCAGTAGCCAGATACGGAGTAATATTGAGAGCAGTAAAAAGGCTCCGGCGATGTAGTGATAGTCACTTGCAGCCTGGGCCACACTGGGAGCCCAGGCTATCAGCCAGGCGGTGGCCAACAGAGTGAGTACGGAAAGCGCCATACCCCAATGGGCGAGTCTTAGGCCAGCCGACCATACCCACTTGCGTTGCAATTGATTGGGTCTGTGCGTCATCGTTAGGCAAGGTAAGGTTTTTGTAATAATTCAGCTAATCTTTGAAATGCGCCAGCTCTGCGTTAAAAAAGTGGCCATTTACGGTTTGTAAACTCACATTTATCGCCTTGATCGGACGAAGTTCATGGGCAGTCTTTATACTACACATTTGACCGTTCACTGAGTCGTAACAGATTTTTTTGAACAGAGTGCAGAGTATCGCCACCGGTTGCGTGATGCAAATTTAATGATGGAGTGGCAGGAAGAGTGGTGTGCTGATCAAGTAGCCGTTATGCGGAAGAGGAAAAGTGTGTTGCAAGCATAACAGGGTGGGGGGATGCAAAACCTGAGTAAGAAAACCATCCGGGGCACCAGAGGCCCCGGATAGTTGATACGCACGTGTGCTTAAAACTTGGAGATCATCTCCGCCAAGGCTTCCATATCCGCATCGGAGAGTGAGGCCACCTGGCCGGTCATGACGCTTTTCATTGCGCCGCCATAACTGCCATCTTTATAGCCCTTCAGCTTCTTGACAATGTCTGCGGCAGGTTGCCCAGCGATAATCGGGCTGGTACCCAATGCTTTGAGTTCGCCCTTTTGACCATGGCACCCCGCGCACGTGCCATACAGTGCGCTTGCATCTACAGACGATTTGGCCGTGCCGGTCGCTGAAGCGACTGCCGCTGTAGCTGCGGCACCCGCATCTTTGGCGGCTTCTACCGTTCCAGAGGCAACTTCTTTTGATTTTTCTGCGACTGCACTGGCAGCTTCTTTGGTTGCATCAACAGCACCACCGGCCATTTCCTTGGCTTTATCGACCGCTGCACCCGCAGCTTCTTTAGTGGCATCGACCGCGCTACCAGCAGCTTCTTTGGTCGTTTCTACCGCAGCGCCTGCGACTTCCTTAGCTTTTTCAGCCAGGGAGCCCGCGGCTTCTTTGGTGGCATCCATGGCATGACCTGCTGCGGTCGTTGTACCTTCAGACGCATTTTCCATGTCAGTTTTGTCCTCTCCGCTACCGCCGCAGCCAGTCAAAGCGGCCGCGATAGCCAGGGTGATTACATAGGTTTTTTTCATGGGGTATTTCCTCGAATTATGAGCTGATGAATTAGGTTGCGCACAGGATTTTAGCGAGTCGGTAAGGTTAGTACAAAATATCGCCACCCAGGGTGCAAAGATTGTGAAAATAATTAACGTTTCCTGGAGCGTATTTTGGATACAAGTGGGATCTTTTGATATTGATCTGCGAGACAGAGGATAGGGCGATGCGTTATTCGAACTGCCCGGTATCGAGCATGTGTAGAATTTTTGAATCTATGTCCTCAAAGCGAAGGATCGCCATTCCTTTGTGATCAGTTAAAAACGCGTTAGCGTCTTCAGCCGAGGCCAGCGGGATCAGTTCGTTGCCCATGGGACCCAGCACATCAGAGCCAATGACATACCAAGCCCCCCGCGCGTCGATACGTTTAAGTCCGTAGTACTCTGTAACGCCAATCTGTTGAATTGTGGAAGGATCATGGTTCGGCGCCCACTTTTTCATATGCAGAAGGTATTTAAACAGGTCTTTGGCGCCGTCGAAAAAATCCGTATGCCCGGATTGATAAGTGACATGTGCAATCCATTCAGGGTATTTGGCGACAAACATTCCGCAGACCGGACAGGT